>JBEIQK010000041.1:0-16614 GCA_040376505.1 Alphaproteobacteria bacterium
ACCATCACCACCTCGACCCCTTCGGTAACCAGGGGCCTGCGCCGCGGCACCGGCCCTGCAATCCTCGGCGCAGCCCCGGCGTAGGGCTTGCGCTGGCATCGGCCCCACACTAACGGCATGGGCCTTGCAGCGAGGAGCTTGACGATGGCCGGCGTGATTGAGCGCTTCATCAACGTGATCAAGGGTATGTTTGGGCTTGCGGTCTCCGACATGGAATCGGCGAACCCCGAGGCGGTCTACGAGGCCGCCATCGACGAGCGCAAAACCAAGTACGCCCAGCTCACCAAGGCGGTCAGCGGCATCGTCTACCTGCGCAACAAGCTCCAGCAGGAGCTCGAAGCCAAGGAGAAGAAGCTTAAAGAGGTGAACGCCATGATCCCCGTCGCCATCGAAGGCGGCGAGGACGAAGCGGCCACCGTGCTCCTCACCCAGCAAGAAGAGCTGGAGGGCCAGATCACCGGCATCCGCGCCGAGCTGGCCCAGGTCACGAGCCAGGCCGACGAGGCCAAGAAGGGTCTGCAGGAATTCCAGGCCGAGATCGAGAAGCTCAAGCGCGAGAAGTCCGAAATGCTGGCCAAGCGGGCCACCGCCGAGGCCCGCATCAAGATCCAGAGCACGCTCGACGGCATGAGCACCGACGCCGACATCAAGGCGCTCGAGAACGTGCGCGAGAGCATCCACAAGCTCTCGGCCGAGGCCGACGTCAAGGGCGAGATCAAGGGGGCCAGCCTCGACACCAAGCTGGCCGACATCCGCGCCAAGACGGCCAATGCCGGCGCCAAGTCCCGCCTCGAGGAGATGAAGCGGCAGATGGCTGCGCAAAAGGCGTCGGCGGCCGAGGGCGCCAAGAAGAACCTGTAGGGGCCCGCCAGGCTCGCCCCGGGCGGAAGGACAGCGGATGGACCAGGTGCCCCAGCGACTCTGGCGGTGGTTTCGAGCGCAAGACGACCAGACGCGGCGCCACGCCTCGGTGCTGGTGGCCTTGGGTGCGGCCTATCTTGGGCACTACCTCGTCTACTGCACAGCCCAGCCCTTCTACATCGAAGACGCGGGCATCTCCTTCGCCTACGCCCGCAACTTCGTCGACGGCGAGGGCTTCGCCACCTTTCCCGGCGGCGAGCGGGTGGAGGGCTACAGCAACGCCCTGTGGACCTTCCTGGTCGCCGCCTTCTATGGGCTCGGCGTCTCGCCCTGGGTCAGCTCCAAGATCATGGGCGCGGTCTTTGGTTTGATGACCCTGCCGCTGGCCTATGACATCACCCGCCGGGCCCGCCCCGGCCGCGACGCCGACATCGCCCTGCTCACGCCCCTGATGCTGGCCGCCAGCCCCCAGTTTGTGATCTGGAACGCCTCGGGCCTCGAAAACGCGCTGTTCTGCCTGCTCCTCGCCGCGGGGATGCGCTCTGTGCTGGTGGAGAGCGAGCGGCCCGAGGCCCCGCCCCTGTCGGCCCTCTGCTTCTTCGGCCTCTCGATGACCCGCCCGGAGGGTCTCGCCTACGGCGGCATCGGCTTCTTCGCCCTGGCGGTCGCCCACCTGCGCCAGCGCCGCTTCGCCCCGCTGCTGCGGTGGGGGCTCGCCGCCGCCCTGCCCTGGCTGGCCTACAATGCCTGGCGCTACGCCTACTTCGCCTGGCCCTTCCCCAACACCTACTACGCCAAGCTCGAGGTCGCGAACGTCTTCAAGCCCTACGCCTGGACGCGGGGGGGCTGGAAGTACATCCAGAACTGGTTTGTGCAACATGGCGTGATCTACGTCCTGCCGCTCTTCCCCCTGGCGATGACCGGCCTGCGGCGCCGGGCGCGCTGGGTGTCGGCCGCCGTGATCGCCCTCGTGGCCCTCGTCCTGCTCTGGGATGGCCGGGCGGGCCTGCCGATCGTGCCCGACGCCTGGCGCACCGTGCAGGGCAAGTGGGTGGAGCTTCGGGTCTGGACGATCGGCCTGTCGGCGGCGGCGCTGGGCCTGTGCGCATTTACGCGCAGCGGCTGGCAGGCGCGCGGCATGATGTGGGCGAGCGCGGTCTTCGGCCTCTTCTTCGCCCTGTACTCCGACGGCGACTGGATGAAGGGCCACCGCTGGTTCAACCTCATCACGGTGCCGCTCTTCGGCCTGCTCACCCTCGGTGTGGCCGAGCTGGTCGATCTCCTCGCCCCCGAAGGCCGCGAAGTCGCCCTGCCGGCGCGCCTGCGCGATCGGCTGCCCCTTCGCTTGCAGGGGGGCCCGGTGCCGCGCCTGATCGGGATGGCCCCCTTCGCCCTGGCCTGGGTGGGCATCGAGGCCTGGCGCAGCACCGAGTGGGCCCAGAACCCGGAGACGGCGGTGCGCGACGTCCACCGGCGCGTGACCTACATGAGTTGGGTCCAGCGGCGCCTCGACGTCGACCACATCACGCTCCTCGACGTGGACATGGGCGCCCACATGTACTTTTCGGGCTGGCGCATCGTCGACATCGCCGGCCTCGTCGATGTTCCCATCGCCCGCAACCGCGACTACCCCAAGCGGTTCTTGCAGCAGTACATCTTTGAAGAGAACAACCCCGAGTTTGGCCATGTTCACGGAGGTTGGGCCCGCTCCAGCAAGATCGCCGATCAGCCGGAGTGGAAGGAGCGCTACCTGGAGATCCCCGGCTACCCCTCGGGCGGGCGGCAGCTCCACGTCGGGAACCACGTCCGCAAGGACCTCTTCATCCAGAAGGTGACCGTTCAGCCCGGCCCCGATGCCACCCGCTTCGAGACCGGCGTGACCCTCACCCGCCTCGCCGTGCCGGCCCCCAAGGTGGCGCCCGGCGGCGTGCTCTTCGTCGACACCGCCCTGCGCGCCACGGCTCGCAAAGATGGCTTTCGCCTTCTCTTTGTGCTTGATGATGGCGCCGGCCACCGCACCGTTCAGGCGGTCGGCCCCGGCTATGACTGGTACCGCCCCGAGCAGTGGAAGCGCACCGAAGAGGTCCAAGGCCGCTTCCGCCTCAACCTGCCCGACGACCTGCCCCTGGGCACCTACCAGCTCACGATGGTCCTCCTCGACGAGAAGACCGGCGCCGTGCTCAAGAAGGTGCTGCCCGAGGCCCCGCCCGCCGAGCCCACCGTCGACGGGGCCGCCCCGCCCGCGCCGCCCGCCGCCCCGCCGCCGATCTTCCTCGAAGGGGAGCACCCGACCGGCCTGTCCGTCGAGCTGGTCTCGGTGGAGGCCGCCCACGAGGCCGCCGACGCGCGCCAGGCCGAGGCCATCGCCCTGGCCGAGAGCCCCGACCGCTGCGAAGAGGCCTGGAGCACCTGGAAAGACGCCAGCCGCCACGTCCTGCGCGACGAGGCCTGGGTCGAGCGCCAGGGCAGGGCGATGCGCGGCACGGTGGCCAACTGCTACCTGCGCCGCGCCGAGCAGGCCGCCGATGACGCCGCTCGCATCGCCGCGCTCATCGAGGCGCGCCGCTGGGATCACCACATCCCCGGGCTCGTCGAGGCGGCGGAGCCCCTCGCCGACGCCGCCGTCGCCCGCGGCGAGGCCGCCGCCGCCGAGGAGGCCTGGGAGGAGGCCTACGCCGCCTTCAGCGAGGCCCTGCGCCTCGATCCCAGCCGGTCGTGGGCCCGCCGGCACGCCGAGACCGCCCGAGACCACGTCCTGGGCATTGCCCCTGCGGAAGACGAAGAAGAGGCAGAAGAGGCAGAGGCTCCCGCGGAGGTCGGGGGAGACGGCTGAGCAGCCCCGGAGTTAGGAGCCCCCATGCGCTTTCATGAGACCGTTCATGGCGTCTACTTCGACGACCTCGACGCCTTCCAGATGCTCCACAACGCCCGCTACCTGCTCATCATCGAGCGGACCATCGGCGCCTTCTGGCAGCACATCGGCTGGGGCTCCATCCTCGATGCCGTCAACAACCCCGACCAGTACCACCTCGTTCGGGCCAACACCATCGCCTACGATCGGGCGGTGCGCGGTGTCGGCCAGGTGCGCTGCCGGATCTGGGTCGAATCCTTAGGGAGAAGCAGCCTCGTCATCGGTTTTTCCGTGCTGCCCCTCGACGAAGACCGCGCCTTCGCCCACGGCACCCGCACCCTCGTGCGCGTCGACCCCGCCACCCAGCGCCCCACCCCCTGGACCGCCGAGTTCCGCCAGCGCATCGGCCCCTACACCCGTTCGGAGTGAGCATGTCCGCCGAGCTTGATCGCCAGTTTGACGAAGGCACGACCCTCGACCGCTTCCTCTTCGAGACCACGCGGGCCCACGCCGAGGCCACCGGCCAGCTCTCCACCCTGCTGCGCCAGGTCTCCCTGGCCTCCCGCCTTGTCAGCGCCCGCGTCAACCGCGCCGGGCTCGCCAACATGATCGGTGAAACCGGCGAGGTAAACATTCAGGGCGAGTTTGTTCAGAAGCTGGATGTCTATGCCAACAACACCTTCAAGCGCGCCCTGGAGCACGCCGGCTGCGTGTGCGCCATCGCCAGCGAAGAGGACGACGAGCCCTACCGCATCCCCGCGCACTTCCCCCAGGGCCGCTACATCTTCGCGATGGACCCCCTCGACGGCTCCTCCAACATCGACGTCAACGCCACCATCGGCACCATCTTCGGAATCTGGCGCCGCAAGAGCGCCGAGGGCAGCCCCGTCGAAGACGATGACATCCTGCGGGTGGGCCACGAGCTGCTGGCCGCCGGCTACGTCATCTACGGCTCGGGCACGATGATGGTGCTCTCCACCGGCCATGGCGTCCACGGCTTCACCCTGGACCCGGCGGTGGGCGAGTTCTTCCTCTCCCACAAAAACATTCAGCTCAGCCCCGCCGCCGCCATGTACTCGGTGAACGAAGGTCACTCCCACACCTGGCCGGCCGGGCTCAAGCCCTGGGTGGAGTCGGTGAAGGCCCGCGGCTGGAACGCGCGCTACATCGGCTCTCTCGTGGCCGACTTCCACCGCAACCTCCTCAAGGGCGGCGTCTTCCTCTACCCCGCTACGAAGAAGGCCCCGGAGGGCAAGCTGCGCCTGATGTACGAGGCTTTCCCGCTGGCCTTCCTCGTGGAGGCCGCCGGGGGCGCCGCCACCGATGGCCACCGCCGCATCCTCGACATCCGTCCCACCACCTTGCACCAGCGCACCCCGCTGGTGATCGGCAATCGCGAAGCTGTAAACGAAATCACTTTGGCCTTAGGAGGGTAATCCATGTTTGCATTGTGGCTGTCGCTCGCATTGGCGGCCCCCACCTTTCAGTATGAGCGGCGCATCGGTCAGCGCATTGACCGTGGGCCCGGTCGGATGAATTATCCGTCGGGCATCACGGTAGATGCTGTATCCGGCGACGTCTATGTAAACGATCTTCTCTTCAATCGTATCCAGCGCTTTTCGGCCAATGGCACCTTCATCACCCAGTGGAACCGCAACAAGACCCTGGGGATTGACTGGGACCCGGTCACCCAAACCCTTTGGGCCGCCGTCTGGGAGGGCGATCAGATCGCCCGCTACGACGCCAACGGCAAGGAGCTGCTGGTGCTGGGCACCGGCAAGCCTTCGGCCGGCGCCGACGGCTTCAACACCCCCCACGACGTGTCGGTGGACGTGCGCAACGGCGATGTCTACGTGCTCGACAGCGGCAACAAGCGGGTGGTGGTGCTCAACAAAGAGGGGCAGCGCGTCCGCGAATTTCCGATCCAGGGGATCTCTCCCTTCGGCATCGCCCTGCACCCCCAGGGTCAATTCCTGGTGATCTCCGATCCGGGCACCCGGCGGGTCTACCAGCTCGGCCTCGACGGCACGCCGATCCGCGACTGGGGCGGCCAGGGCTCTGAGCCGGGGCAGCTCCGCTGGTGCCGCGACGTCTCCATCGACGCCCAGGGCTTTGTCTACGTCGCCGACACCGACAACGAGCGCGGCCAGAAGTTCACCGCCGAAGGCCAGTTTGTCTCCTTCTTTCAGGGGCCCAACAACCGCGCCAAGGGGCACTTCCACCCGCGCGCCATCGAGGTCAACACCGCCACCGGTGAGCTCTACGCCGCCGCCGCCTACGCCAACCGCGTCGACCGCTTCGACGCCAACCTGCGCTACCAGATGAGCTTTGGCGGCCATGAGAAGGACGGCGCGGTCTTCAACACACCGCGCCCCATCACCATCAACAGCAAGACCGGCGAGGTCTTCGTCGGCGACTGGTTTGACCACCGGGTTCGGCGCTTCGACAAAGAGGGCTCCTACCTCGGCACCTTCGATGGCTGGCTGGAGCCCCAGACCGACATGGAGGGCCGGCAATTCCCCCAGGCCTTCATCGACGACCCGCGCACCGGCATGTGGGTCTCCAAAGAAGACCAGTTCTTCCCCTCCGCCATGCAGGTCGACGCCAAGGGACAGATCTGGATCATCCACGAGGTCATGAATTACCCCGACGATCCGCGCAAGCAGGCCGACTGGATCGTCCGGCGACACAATCCCCAAGGCGTCACCATCGACGGCTTCGGCAACCCGGAGTTTCCCCAGTCGGCGAACATGCGCGGTCTCGCCCTCGATGAGTCCGGCACCGCCCTCTTCATCGCCAATTCCGATTCCAACAAGGTGATGAAGGTCGATCTGGCAGGCACCACCCTGTGGAGCGTCGGCGCCAAGGGGTCGGGCACCGGGCAATTCCACTGGCCGGCGGGTCTGGCCTTGGACACCGTTCGCAACCGCCTGTACGTCGCCGACGCCTACAATCACCGCATCGCCGTGCTCAATCCGGTCAACGGTCAGACCCTGAGCACCTTTGGCGAGAAGGGCGAGGGGCCCGGCCAGTTGGGCCTCGGCCAGTATGCCAGCCTCGCCCTCGACGCCGCCGGCAACCTCTATGTAAGCGAGGCCACCAACGGCCGCGTGCAGGTCTTCGACCCCGACGGCAAGCCCCTCACCACGATCGGGCGCAAGGGCGGCGGCGGCATCGGCCAGTGGACCAACCTCAGCGGCATCGCCATCTGGAACAATCGACTGTTTGTAGTAGACACGAACGGCTACGAGGTGGAGGTCTGGAAGATCGACCCCACCGGCAGCACACCCTCGACGCCGCCCCGCGGCAAACCCTAAGGACAGAGCACATGGGTCATTCTCTCTTTGGCGGCGCCGGCGCCCCCGCCGCCCGCGCCAGCGCCGTCGCCGAGGTGCTCGTCGGCGCGGCCGAGGGCCTGCCCCCCGGCCAGCGCATCCTGCTCATCGACGAGGAGACTGGCCTCACCCAGGCCGCCCTCACCGAAGCGGGCCACAAGGTCAGCCTCTGGCGGCGCTACGCCGGCAAGGGCATCGTCGGCCGCCCCTGGCCCGCCGCCGGCGAGGCCGACGTCGTGATGCTGCGCTTTCCCCGCGCCCGCGAGGCCCAGGCCTTCGCCCTCGACGCCGCCGCCTCTCGCCTCGTGGTGGGCGGCACCCTCTTCGTGGTGGGCGCCAACGACGAAGGCATCAAGTCGGCCGGCGATCGCATCGCCACGCTCTTCACCGCGGTGGAGTCGGTCGACGCCCGCCGGCACTGCCGCTTGTGGAAGGCCACCCGCCCGGCCGAGGTCCCCGCCCTGCGCGGCAGCCTCGAGGCCTGGAAGAAGCACGGCACGATGGACATCCTCGGCGAAGAGCGCCCCTGGGTGAGCTACCCCGGCCTCTTCGCCCAGGGCGGCCTCGACCAGGGCAGCGCCCTGCTCGCCGCCCACCTGCCAGCCCTGCCGCAAAATGCCATCGTCTTCGACTTCGGCTGCGGCACCGGCGTGCTCAGCGCCGCCCTGCGGGCCAAGGTGCCCGGCGTGCAGCTCCAGATGCTCGATCACGACGCCATCGCCATCATCGCCGCCCGCGAGAACGTGCCCGGCGCCATGGCCATCTGCGGCCTGTCGATGGGGGCCCTGCCGCTCTGGCAGCGCTACCACGCGATTATCAGCAACCCGCCGCTGCACCAAGGCAAGGACCGCACCCTGGCCCCCCTGACCGAGCTGCTGCAGGCCGCCCCCTCCCGCCTGATCGACGAGGGCAAGCTGATCCTGGTGGTCCAGCGCCACGAGCCGCTCCAGAAGCCGCTCCAGGAGCTCTTCTTGAACGTAGCACTGCTGGCCGAGGACAGCCGCTACCGGGTCTGGTGCGCGAGCAAGCCCCACGCCTGGGTGCTGGCCCCCGAGGCCCCGGCCGAGGAGGCCGCCGAGGAGCGCCCCCGCCGCAAGAAGCGCCGCGAGGACTGAGGCATCGGGCGGCCTTCAGGCCTGGAAGTGTGTGCTCACCCAGCCCCGGCGCGGATCGCGGGGGGGCAGCTCCCGGGCCAGCTTCTCGCCCAGGCTCCGGGCGTCGGCCCCGCCGCGGTTGCGCTCGCGCAGGGCCAGCAGGTAGCGGTCCTCCCACTCGGGCTCCTGCACATGCTTGGCGAGATCGCCCAGCAGCGCTTCAGACCGGGCCGGATCTTCGCGATCTTCGAGGTAGAGCCGGGCCAGCATGCGCCCCGCCTCGACATCGTAGGGCTGGCTGCCGCACTTGCCCGGGTTGCTACAGCAAGAGCCGAGCCCCCCTTCCAAGGCCGCCCGCGCGCCTGGGCGCTTGTTCTGGGCGAGGCGGGCCATCGCCAGCAGCTTGTAGAGGCCCATGTCTTTGCTGGCCACGCTGATGAGCTGCTCGGCGCTCTTCTCGGCCGCCGCCGGCTGGTTGTTGGCCAGCAGCAGTTGGGCCCGTACCGCCTGGAGCGACAGGTCGGGATCCTTCTTCAAGGCCTGCTCGATCACCAGTTGGGCCTCGGCCGGCCGGCCCAGGCGGGAGAGGACCTGGGCGTGGAAGATGGCGCTGTGCATCGTTCCGATGCGCTGGTGGCCAACCTTGTCGCCGAAGGCCGCCAGCGACTCCGCTGCGAGGCTCGGCGCGCCGCCCACCTCCGCCGCCCGGGCCCGCTCGTAGTGGGCCGCCGGCTCGCGATCGACGAAGGCGCCCAGCGCCTCGTAGGCGGCCTTGGGGTCGCCCTCCTCCAGGGAGAGCACGGCGCTGGCGAACTCCGGGCCGAGGGCCACGAGGCGGGCCCGCAGGCCCTCCGGCCAGCCTTCGAGCATCATCGCGTAGCGCAGGCGCGGATCGCCGGGCGGCAGGCTCCAGAGCGGGTCGTTGCCCTCCGACTCCACCTCGCGGTTCATGCGCTCGGCGGCTTCCTTCTCGGCCTGGGCCTTGCGCGTGGCCGCCTCTTCGCGGGCGAGGCGCCGCACCTCGCGCAGCTCGTCGGCGGTGGCGCCGAACTGCTGGGCGAGGTCCATGTGCTCTTTGGCGCGATCGAAGTCGCCGGCGATCAAGCACAGGCGCGCCTCTTCGAGGTTGAGCTCCACGAGTCCGCGCAGGGCACGCTGGCGGATGCCCTCGGCCTCAAAGCCATCGAGCCCCTCGACCTCCATGCGGGCGTCGTTCCAGGCGCCGGCCTCGAGGAACTTGCGGGCCTTGGCGAGGCGGCTCTCCGGATCGGTGCCAAAGAGGCGCGCGAAGAAGCCCATCACTCCTCTCCTTCGGCGCCATCGGCGCCATCGTCCCCGTCTTCGTCTTCATCGTCGGGCAAGGGCACGGGGGGCCCGAACTTGCGGTACTCATCGAGGAAGGCGAGGCTGCCCACCTCGGCCTTGTCGACGTAGACGACGCCATCGAGGTGGTCGCACTCGTGCTGGGCCACCACCGCCGGGTAGCCGCCCAGGCGCAGGCGGGTGCGCTCGCCCTTGGCGTTGTAGGTGAGCACCTCGATGCGGGCCGGCCGGGCCACCATCCCGCGCAGCCCGGGCACCGAGAGGCAGCCCTCGTAGCTGGCCATCAGCTCGTCGGTGATGGGCTTGAGGATGGGGTTGATCCAGACCTCCATGCCGCGCTCATCGTCGATGCGCAGCACCACCACGCGCTTGCTCACGAAGACCTGCGGGGCCGCGAGGCCGGCGCCGTTGGCGTCCTCGACGGTCTCCAGCAGATCGGCGATCAGCGCTTGTATCTCCGGGCCGGTGATCTCCTCGACCGGCACGGGCTCGGCGACCTGGCGGAGGATGGGGTGGCCCATGCGGGCGATCTTGCGAATGGCCATGACACGCTCCCAAGGCGGCCCCCTTATCCTGGCCCGGCGCCGGAGCCCTCAGCGCGGCATCCGGCTGGCCAGGGCCTCGTCCCAGCGGGTGTCCTGCGACCAGACCGCGCCGGCGCCCTCCTGGTAGAGCCGGAAGTAGCCCGGGCTCTCCAGATCGCCGAAGAGGGTGAGGCCGCCGGTCCAGTCGTAGCGCCCATTGCCATAGGCCCCGATGACGGCCTGCTCCACGGCCTCGTCGAGGGCCACCGGCGCCCCCGCCGCGGCCGCCACCCGGCCGAGGTCGGCGAGGTCGAGGTACCAGGAGGGCCAGTCCGGATCGGCGGCGCGGGCGCTCACCAAGGCGCCGTCGAGGCCCTCACCGGCCTCCAGCCCCCAGAGGCCCAGGGCGTCGACCTCGGCGGCGAGTTGCGCCATCTGCGTGAGATCGGTCGCCGAGAAGGTGAGCTCCCCGCCCTCCACCACCGACTGCTTTGCCGCGACGTCGGCGAGCAGCACGCCGTCCTGCTCGGGGTCTTCGCGAAGAGACTGCAGCAGCGGCGTGTAGAGCACGCCCTCGCCGCCCACCCAGGCCTCGCTGGCCAGCATCAGCCGCGCGTGGTTGCGCAGGGCGTAGGCCACCTCAAAGCTGGCCATGTAGCAGGCATCAAAGCCCAGCAGGTCGATCGGCCCCTCGGCGGCGACGAAGGCGTCGAGCCCCGACACCAGTTCGCCCTCGGCCACCGAGATCCACGAGCCGCTGGTGTCGTCGCTGGAGATCGACGGTGGCGGCGCGGCCTCTTCGGCAGGGGGCGGCGCGAAGGTCCAGCTGTCACCGTGGTTCCAGAGGAAGACCGCGTAGCGCTCGGCCGGGGCCACCGCCCGACCCCAGGCGAGGAAGTCGGCCAGCACGGCCGGATCGCCCATGTCGACCTCGCCCATGTCTTCGAGCACCGGGCTCGTCACCTGCTCCAGATCGTCGTCGCCGACGATCTCGTAGCGGCGTGTGCCCTGCCAGTCGCCGTCTTCGGTGTTGTAGCCGTCGATGCGGTCGGCCTGCACCAGCACCCGCACCCGGCCGCCGTCTCCGCCGGCCTCCAGCTCGTTCAGATCGTGGACGACGTAGCCCTCAAGGTTGTTGTCGCCGTTCATGTAGACCAGCACGGTCCAGGCGGTGGCGAGCGGCGCTTCGGGCGCCTCGCCCGCGTCCCAGCCGGGGATGGGCTGGCTTTGGGGGAGCGGGCTGCCCTCAAGGGGCGGACGACAGGCCAGGAGAAGCAACAGCATGGCTTCTGCCTACAGGCGCGCAACCCGGTGTGCCAGCCCCATCGCGCAGAAAGAAGCTGCGCCGCCGCGTGTTGAGCCCATCGGTTGAGGCGGCCGGCGTCGCCGTGCTACAAGCCCCCACCGCTCCCGACGCCCCTCCCGGAGGTCTCATGGTCCGCCCCGCCCTGCGCGCAAGCCTGCTCCTCACCGCCGTTGTCGCCCTCTCGGGCACGGCCTTCGCAGGGGCCACCGCCTCGGCCTTCAAGAAGGAGACCAAGCTCGGCGCCAACTACTGGAACGCCCAGTCCGCCATCGACGGCAACCTCGCAACCTGCTGGATGGTGCCCGGCGGGAGCCAGAACAAGGGCGAGTGGATCATGCTCGAAGCCCCCAAGTCCAAGCTCGACAAGCTGAGCATGGTGATCGGCTGGGCCAAGTCCGAGTCCTCCTTCAAGGACTACGCCCGCGTGAAGACCGTCAAGATCGAGGTCTACAAGTACGAC
Source organism: Alphaproteobacteria bacterium (assembly GCA_040376505.1). GTDB lineage: Bacteria > Myxococcota_A > UBA796 > UBA796 > UBA2385 > JBEIQK01. The sequence continues at coordinate 11,755 of JBEIQK010000041.1, forward strand.
GAAGACAACAACCCCGTCGTCAACGGCAGCGCCGAGGTCTCCTTCGAAGACAAGCCCGGCCTGCAGACCGTCGACGTGCCCGACCTCGCCATCGGCGACGACTCCTCTGGCGGCAAGGTCCGGCTCACCATCACCGACTTCTACCCCGGCGACGACTTCCCCAACATCGGCGTCTCCGAGGTGCTGCTCAATCTCACCGAGTTCGACGCCGACCCGGTGGTGAAGAGCGCCTCTTCCGAAGAGGCCGGCCACGACAAGGGCATGATGGCCGACAAGAACGCGAAGACCTTCTGGGCCGGCTCCAGCGCCGACGCCACCTTCTCCTTCGAGGCCGCCGGCTTCTCCCTCTCCCAGGTCGGCATCCAGCCCACCGGCAAGGACTGGGACCGCGTGAAGAAGGTCGAGATCGTCGCCAACGGCCGCTCGGTCATCCGCGATGTGCCCGACAACGCCACCGCCATCTCCTGGATCGAGATCCCCAGCGTGGTCGGCTACACCGGCAGCGCCTGGGGCACCATCGAGGTCAAGGTGCTGGAGACCTACCCCGGCGCGAAGAACGCTGGAAAGCTCGGCATCACCGAGCTCAAGGCCAAGGCCACCGCCTACGAAGGCATCTGAGCCCCCGCCTCCACCCGCGGGCGCAAGGCCGGCAACAGCAACAAGCCCGGCAGCGCCAGCACGAAGGTGAGGGCGAACCAGGCCGGGTAGCCCCAGGCCGCCGTCGCGTAGCCGCTGACCGCCCCCGAGAGGGAGCGGGCCAGCAGCCCCACGCTGGTGAGCAGCGCAAAGCGCGTCCCCGCCTGCTCTCCCGCCGTCGCCCGCGTGAGGAAGGCCAGGAAGGCCGCCGTGCCCATGCCAGTGGTCAGGCTCTCCACCGCGCTGGCGAGGTAGACCCCCGCTCGGCTCGGCCCCAAGGCCACCAGCGCGTAGACGAGGTTGGAGACCGCCGCACCGCCGCCGAGCGCCCACAGCGAAGGGTAGAGCCCGATGCGGGCGATGATCTCGCCCCCCAGCAGGGCCCCGCCCACCGTCAGCGCCGTGCCGATGCCCACGCTCACCAGGCCCACCTCGCTGACCGACAGCCCGGCGTCCATCCAGAAGGGCTTGACCATCGGGCCCATCGCCGCGTCGCCCAGCTTGTAGAGCAGCAGGAAGGCCACCAGCGCCGCCGCCGGCCCCGGCCCCTGGCCCAGCAGCCAGCGCCACAGGTCGCCCAGGAAGACGCCGATCGGCTGAGACGGCGCGCGCGGCGCCTCGACCATCACCCCGGTCACCGCGATGAGCGGCAGGCACAGCAGGCCCACCCCGATGAGGAGCACGCTCCAATCGACATAAGCGCCGAGCGCCACCGCGCCGGAGCCCACGACGAGCGAGACCCCCCGGTAGGCCGCCACCCGCACCCCGTTCATCCGCCCCTGGTCGACCGGCGGGGTCACCGCCGCGGTCCAGCCGTCGATGGCGATGTCCTGGGTGGCGCTGGCCAGCGCAATGCCGAAGAGCGCGCCGAAGAAGAGCGGCCCGCCGCGGGGCAAAAAGGGCAAGGCCACCGTGCACAGGCCGATCAGCGCCAGCGAAGCGCCGATCCACTGGCGCGGGCTGCCGTGGCGATCGACCAACGGCGCCCACAGCGCCTTGGCCGCCCAGGGGATGCTGAGCAGCGACATCGCCCCCAGGGTCTCGTTGGAGACCCCCTCGCTCTTCTGCCAGACCGGCACCAGCTCGTGGACGATGCCCGGCGGCAGGCCCTGAGCGATGTAGAGCAGGGCGACAGCGCGGAGCAGTTGGGGGCGGGTCATGCCGGCATCCTGCCACAGGTCCAGCGGCCCACGAGGCGCAGCTCATCCCAGCGCGGGTGGGCCTCGGGGGCCGGCGCCAGTCGCCAGGTCCAGGCCGCCTCGGGCGCGCCCAACTCGACCCCCCAGAGCAGGTCGACCCGCTCCACAAGGCCCGCTTCTGGATCGATCCACTGCTGCTCGTAGTCGGTGATGAGCAAGGCCCGGTGCCGCTGCAAGAGGCGCAGGTGCGCGGCCACCACCGCCGCCGCCCAGTCGGCCACCCCCGCCTCGGGCCAGCCCCGTCGCACCAGGGCCCCGGCGGGCCGATCGGCCAGTTGGGAGAGGAGGTTGACCGAGAGCAGGACATCGTCGGGCTGCAGGCCCTCGATCGTGTCGGGAGGCCGGGGCAGCGGTGCCCCCGAGGGGAGCCCGTCGAGGATCAGCCCCAGGCCGAGCAGATCGACGGTCCAACAGCGCAGGTCTCGGCGAGACCGCAGCGAGCGGGCGAAGACCAGATCGGCCAGCACCACCTCGTCGAAGTGGGTGAGGAGCTGCTCCAGCGGCAGATCGTCGCAGTGGCCCGCCCCCAGGGCCACCACCCGGCCGCCCCGCGGCAGGCCTTCGAGGAAGCGGCTCACCGCGTCGGCGCAGCGGGCCCGGTGCGGCGCCCAGGCCCCAGCGCAGCGCTCCGCCCGCGCGCGGATCGCCACATGCTCGTCGGCGAAGCCCATCCGCCGCGCCCAGGGCGGCGTCGGCGTGCTCATCGCGCACAGCCACTCCCAGATCACCCAGGGCCTCCGCGCCGGGGGCTACCGACCCCCCGCCGCCCATCCGTAGCCCGGTCAGAGGGCGCAATCTGCCCGCTGTTTGCCACGCTCTCGGCGAGGATCACCATGGACCTGCTTCGCACCTTGTTGTCTTTGCACCACAATCACCTCGAGGAGGCCAACCTCCACGCCCAGCGCGGGCAGCTCCTCCAGCAGGCGATCTGCCAGATCGCCCCCAGCCTCCTCGCCGACTGGGCGCCCGAGCCCGGCGACGACGCCATTCGCGTCGATCTGGCCACCGGCCGCACCCAGGCCCTGCGCTTTCGCCGCTACATCGGCGAGGCGATGGTCTTCGAAGGCGGCCCACGGCCCACCACCGTGAACCCCAGCCTCACCGCCGAAGACCTCAGCCAGCCCTACCTCGTGCTGCCGATCTCCCTGTGGCAGCAGGCTCGCCACGCCGCCTGAGCGCCAGAGGTAGGATCGGGCCGCCCTCGCCGGTGCCCTCTGCGCCTTGTCCTCCTCGCCCTTGGCAGCCTCGCCCTCTACGTCGCGATCTCGCCCCGCCTGGGCGACGTGGGATGGCTGCTCCTCAGCGCCGCGCTGGACTTTGGCTGCGCGCTGGCGATGGCCCGCTGGCCGGGGCGCAAGGGCGCCTTCCTGGCGCTCAGCCTCGTCGGAAACCTCGGCCTGCTCACCTATTGGAAGGCCTTCGCCCCCGGGCCGATGCCGCCGGGCATCTCCTTCTACACCTTCCAGACCCTCTCCTACACACTCGACGTCTTTCACGGCCGCCTCGCCGCTCGGCGCGATCCCTGGCTGATCCTCGCCTATGTGGCCTGGTTCCCACAGCTCCTGGCCGGGCCGATCGAGCGCGGCAGCGATCTGATCCCCCAACTGGAGCGCCCCTTCGCGATCTCCGCCGCCGATGTGCAGGAGGGCGGCGCGCTGCTGTGCAGCGGGCTCGTCCAGAAGGTGGTGGTGGCCGACACCCTCGCCCCCTACGTTGACGCCGTCTGGTCCACCGCCCCGCGCCCCTGGCCCCTTCAGGTCGTCGGCACCGCCGCCTTCGCCTTGCAGCTCTTCGCCGACTTTAGCGGGTACACCGACATCGCGCGCGGCGCCTCGCGGATGATGGGGGTGCGCCTCTCCCAGAACTTCGACCGCCCCTTCGCCGCCGCCAGTCCGATGGCCTTCTTCGCCCGCTGGCACATCACCCTGGGCCGCCTGCTGCGCGACGACCTCTACACCCCCCTCCGGGCCCGCGTCGGCGCGCCCCTGGCCCTGCTCCTCACCTTCGCCCTGGCCGGACTGTGGCACGGGGTTGGCCTCACCTTCCTGGCCTGGGGCCTGTGGTTTGGCCTGCTCTGCCTCCTGTGGGCCGCCGCCGACCCCCAGCGCCGCCTGCCCCGCCCCCTCGGCATCGCCCTCACGCTCGCCGGTGTGGCGGTTGGCATGAGCCTCTTCCGCGCCCCCACCCTCGGCGCCGCCCTGCCCCTGCCCACCCTCGGTGACCCGGCCAGCCTCGCCCAGGCCGCCATCCTGGCCAGCCTCACCGCCACCCTCGGCGCCCTCTGTCTCGCCTTGGGTCACCTCGAGCGCGCGCCGCCCCGCTCACCCCTGCTCGCCGGTGGGCTCGTGGGGATCGGCCTCCTCGCCCTGCTCGTCTTCAGCGCCACCGATCAGCGGCCCTTCGTCTACTTTCAGTTTTAGGCCCGTCCCAAGAGGCCAGCCCCTGACGGCCGACCCGTTCGGACAACGAAAAAAGAAATTAAGGGGAATGCCCAAAGGCCCGAAAGGGATTGCAAGGTCCTGACAACCTGGAGGCGAACCATGACGCGACCCAGCCCCACCGCCGAGCTTCACGCCCTGCGCCGCCTCCTCGATGCCGCCGAACAGTCCGCCGACCCGCGCCTGTCCATGGTCTACGACGCCTACGAGGCCCTACGCCCCCGCATCCAAAACGCGCCGCTGCCCGACAACGAGCTCGATCTGGAGGGCATCCTGGGCGAGAGCACCCGTCGGCTCTTTGGCTGTGAGGAGGTCACCGTCACCGAGGTGGTCTGGAGCCGCGCCGAGGGCGCCCCCTTCATCCATGGCGCCTTTAAGGCCCACGATCGCGCCGCCAGCTTCCTCTTCTTCGAGGATCACCGCCGCGGCATCGTCGCCGTGGATCGGGGCGAGGGCATGGTGCAGTTGGGCGCCCTGCGCCGCCGCCCCCGCGCCCTCGACGCCTGAGCCGGGCAGGGAAGCCCGCCGCCAGCCCGGGGTTGGGGCGCGCAGGATAGGCCCCCGCCCCCATGCTGCTGCTCTTCGCC
>JBEIQK010000142.1:0-11033 GCA_040376505.1 Alphaproteobacteria bacterium
GACACCGACGGCGACGGCCTCAGCGACGGCGAAGAGGTCCATGGCACCGGCACCGACCCCACCGAGGCCGACACCGACGGCGGCGGCGTGGACGACGGCGACGAAGTGGAGGACGGCACCAACCCCCTCGACCCCGACGACGACAAGGTGGAGGGCGACGACGAAGAGGACGACGACGACAAGGGCGATGACATGGGCAGCGACGGCGACTTCGGCGGCGGCAAGGGCTGCCAGGGCTGCGCCAGCACCGAGGCCGATCCCCGCGGCCTCGCCGCCCTGATCGCCGGCGCCCTGGCCCTGGGGCTCCGTCGACGCCAGGCCCGATGAGGCCCCGGCTCACCCTCGCCGTCCTCACCCGCGACGAAGAGGCCATGCTCCCCGGCCTCCTCGCCTCGGTGCAGGGTGCGGTGGACGAGCTGCTGGTGGTCGACAGCGGCAGCCGCGACAACACCGTCGCCCTCGCCAAGGCCGCCGGGGCCACCGTGATCCCGATCACCTGGACCGACGACTGGAGCGCCGCCCGCAACGCCGCCCTGCCCCATGTCACCAGCCCCTACCTGCTGATCCTCGACGCCGATGAGCGCCTGGGCCCCGGCGGCGCCGCCGCGCTGCGAACCGCCCTCGCCCAGGGCGGCTTTGACTGCGGCCTGCTGCCCCTGCACAACGCCAGCCGCAAGGACGCCAGCCCCGCCGAGATCCTGAGCGGCGCGGCCCGACTCGGAGAGCCCGATCTGCTGCCCCGCCTCTTTCGGGTGAGCCCCTCCCTGCGCTGGCAGGGGGCCATTCACGAGAGCCCCCGCGACTGGCTGGCGGGCAAGCGCTTCCGGGCCCTGCCCCAGGCGCCGATCCTGCACCTCGGCCGGGTGCCCAGCGTCGAAGCCGAGCGCGACAAACGGAATCGTAACCTACGTTACTTGCGCAACCAGGTCGAACGCGCACCCGAGGAGCTGTGGGCTTATGACTACCTCGCCGGCGAGCTGTACCAGGTGGGCCTCACCGAGGAGGCCGACGCCGTCGCCACCAAGGGCTGGGCCCTGCTCAAGGCTGCCTTTGCCCGCGGCGATCGCAGCGGGCGGCTGCTGGTGCTGGCCGGCCACCTGAGCCAGCGCGCCGTGGCCCGCGGCGAGCTCGACGCCGCCGCGCAGATCATCGCCGAGGCCCGCCAGATGGGCGGCGCCCACCCCAACCTCGACCTGCTCGAAGGGGGCCTCGCCCTCAACCAGGCCTGCGCCGGGCAGGCCGGCGCCGCCGCCCGCGCCGAGGCCGCCTTTCGCGCCGCCCAGGCCTTCGCCGGCAGCCTCTTTGTCGAGGCCGCCTACCCGGGCGGCACCACCTGGGCGGCGGCCACCGGGCAGGGCCACGCCGCCTTGCTCGACGGCCGGCCCGCCGAGGCCGAGGCCGCCTTTCGCGCCGCCCTCACCCACCTGCCCGATCATCCCGAGGCCCTCCTGGGGCTGATCGATTCATTAATCCAACAAACAAACCTCACTGCGGCTGCGCGATTGCTCGTTCCGGCAATTCAACGGGGCCATTTCGGCGCCCTGCGCGACCCGCTCCTCCTGGCCGCCGAGCTGCGCGGGCCCGGCCCGGCTGCAGGAGCCCTCCTCGAAAAGGCCCTGCTGCCCGGCGCTGTCTGGGCGCTCCCGCCGCGGCGCCAGCGCGCCGAGTCCTTCCAATTGCGAGTTCTCGCTGCCAACGCGCCGCCGCGGAGATAGCATCAGAAGGTGAGCCACTCCGTCGACGCACAATCTCTGACGCTGCACTGCTCCCCAACCGGGGTCATCTTGCGCCCCAGCCCGCGTTGGGCCCAGGAATTGGGGCCGCCCATCGATGCGCTGCACCGCAGCAGCCTCTTCGAGCTGGTGCACCCCGACGATGCACCCGCGTTGCGACAGGCGATGGCCCTGCTCCACCCCGGTCGGCCTTCCTCTGTGCAGGTGTTGTGGCGCAACGGCGACCGTCTGCGCTTGCGCCTGCAGCTCCAGGCCGAGGGCATCGCGGTGACGGCCGAGCCCATGGACACGCCGGCCCACCAGACCAAGGCCCGCCAGGCCCGCCAGCACCTCTACACCACCCTCGTCGACAACGCCCTCGACATCATCTACGTCAAGGATCTCGACGGGGTCTACACCTTCATCAATGAGACGGGGGCGGCCTCCTTCGACCGCTCCCCCAATCAGGTGGTTGGGAAGACCGACAAGGATCTGTTTGGCCCCGAGGTCGGCCGGGAAATTCGGGAGATCGACGAAGGGGTGATAAAAACCGGCCAGACCCACACCTCTGAGTCCGACCGAATTGTAAACGGCAAGCGGCGCTGCTTTCACACCTTCAAGAGCGTCTACATCGACCACAACAATGAGGTCGCCGGGGTTGTGGGCAATTCACGAGATATCACCGATCTCGTGAAGTCCAAAGAGGCCACCGCCGATGCGCAGCGGCAGCTCATCGAATCGGGGCGCCTCGCCAGCATCGGGCAGGTCGCCGCCGGGGTGGCCCATGAGATCAACAACCCGCTCACCTGGGTGCTCTCTCACCTCGACGCCCTGGAGAGCCGGCTCGGCGATCTGGAGCAGGCCGGCCTGCTGCCGCTCGAGGTCAACGCCCTGAGCGCCCGGGCGCGGTCGGCCCGCCAGGGTGCCGAGCGCATCGCCCGGGTGGTGCGCGACCTCGAGGTCTTCCTGCCGAGCGACACCGCCGACCTGATGTCGGTGCCCGTCGGCCCCACCCTCGAAAAGGCGCTCCAGCTCGCCACCCCCCAGCTCCGCCACCGGGCGCGCATCAGCCAGGGGCCGATGTCCAGCCTGCCGGTGCGGGCCAACCCCGGCCGCCTGTCGCGGGCCTTCTTCAACATCCTGCAGCACTTAGGCGCGCGCTTCCCGGTGGGCGCGGCCTGGCAGCATCAGCTTCATGTCGAGGCCCACGAGCTGATCGATGAGCTGCTGATCGAGCTGGTCAGCACCGGCCACAGCCCATCTGAAGACGAGCTGCGGCGCACCTTTGAGCCCTATGTCAACCCCAGCGCCGTGGCCGAGGGCAAGGGCATGGGGCTGTGGGTCACCAAGGGCCTGATCACGGCGATGGGCGGCCGCATCAGCGTCGAGGCCGCCCAGCCGGGCGAGCGCATCCGCGTCTGGCTGCCACTCGCCACCGACCTGCACCTGGATGCCCCCCCCTTGGCGCCGGCAGGTCGGCTGCCGCGGGTGATGGTGATCGACGATGAGCCCGAGCTGCGCGAGATGATCGAGCTGGGCCTGGCCGACCATGTGCGCAACCTCGTCACGCTTGGCAGCGGCCGCGAAGCGCTGGCCTGGCTGGAGGGCGACGCCGACTTCGACCTCATCCTCACCGACCTGATGATGCCCGACATCGCCGGCATGGACCTCTTCGGGGCGGTGACGGCGCGCTGGCCGTCGCTCTCGGGCCGCATGGTGGTGATGACCGGCGGGGCCTTCTCCCCCGAGGCCCAGCGCTTCCTCGCCCAGGTGCGGCCGGCCACCTTGATGAAGCCCTTCACCCTGTCTGAGCTGCGCGCGGTGTTGTCGCGGGCCCCCGGCTACGGGCAGGGCACGACGGTGCTGTAGCGCAGCTCGACCTCGGCGCCGGGGGTCGGGGGTGTCGAGCCCGTCGAAGATGAGGGCGTTTTCGGCCTCGTCATAGCGCCAGTCGCCGAAGGGGGCGCCGTCCACGGTGACCCAGAGGGAGTCTACGAGGGGGCGCTCGGCCAGGGGCCAGCGCCAGTCGCCGGCGCCGACCGCGGCCGACTGGGCCGCCAGGGCGCCGTAGGTGCCGCCCCAGTCGCCGGCGCAGAGGTCGGCCAGCACGCCGCCGGTGGCCAGGGCCAGCTCGGCGTAGCCGGCGCCATAGGTGAGGCCGGCGCAGCCGCTGGCCTCGGTGGGGATCACGGCAGACACGCGCAGATCGAGGGCCTCGGGGGCGGCGGCGCGCAGCAGGCCCAGCGACTCGGCGGCGCTGCGCTCGGCCTCGTCGGGGCCGCCGGCGATGAAGAGGACCGAGAGCAGGGCCCCCGGGCGCAGGAAGCCCTCCAGACAGTCGCCGGGCGCGCTTTGGGCGAGGGTGCGGGCGGCGACGTCGATCAGCAGCCGCTCGTCGGCGGGTGGCCCGGCGAGGCCGGCCTGCAGCCGGGCGGTCAGCGCGGCGGGGTCGGCGGCGTCGGACCAGACCGGGCAGTCGCCGCCGGCGCTGAGCGCAGCGGCGTGCAGGTCGACATTGGCCTCCACCAGCCCGTCGACGAGGCCGCCCAGGGCCCCGCTGGCGAGGCCGAGGTAGGCGTCCATCACGCCGCCGGGGTCGCTCACCAGCAGCAGATCGGTCATCGAGGCCGGCGCATACACAAAGCGCTCCACCACCGCTTCGCCCTCGTAGGCGAGGCCCACCAGCTCCACGCTGGACTCGGGGCGGTAGGGGTCGTCGGTCCACAGGCGCAGCCGGGCCTGGCGCTCGCCGCCGCCGGCCGCGGTCCAGGGGGGCGCGAAGGGGAGCCCGAGGGCCAGGTGGCCGCCGGCGGGCACCTCCAGGTCGCTCACGAGGGGCGCCGGCCCGAAGTCGGCGGCCCCTTCGAGCTGGGCGGCGACGAGGTGAAGGGGCTCGCTGCCGGGGTTGTCGACGGAGACGAGGACCTCGCTGGCGCAGCCCATCGGCGTGGAGGGGGCCCGGGGCGCCGACAGCGCCACCACCGGGGCCCGCCCCTCGCCGCTGAGGTCGATCCAGTCCTCGCCGCCGTTGACGCGGAGCTGGCCGGTCCAGGCCCCCTCGGTGGGCGGCGTGAAGCGCAGGGGCAGGCTGAGGCTGGCGCCGGGCTCGAGCTGGAGGATCGGGCCCTCGCCGGGCACCGTGAAGACCACCGCGTCGGGAGGTTCGATCGGCACGACCTCGTTGTGGCCATAGACCGTCAGCGTCTCGTCGCCGGCGTTGGTGATGGCAAAGCCGAGCTCGAGGCTGCCCTGGCTCGTCACCGAGACCGCGCCGAAGTCCACCCGGGCCGGGGTGAGCACCAAGGTGCCCGCGCCGCCGCCGCCCCCCGCGCCGGGCGCAGCGTCGGGAAGGCCCGAGCCCAGGGGCTCACAGGCCGCCGCCAGCAGCATCAGGGGCAGGCAACGCACAGGCTTCCTCGGGGCGCCGGCTCAGGGGCGGGGCCGACCGACCCCCACGGCGAGGCCATGGTGCCACAGGCTGGTCCAGGCCGCGTCATGTTCGTAGGGCACGAAGCGGCTGTCGAGGCGGGCGACCAGCTCGACCCCGCCGACGGGCAGCCGCAGCGTGGCCCGGGCGCCCAGCGCGCCGGTGAGGGTGGCCTGGTGGTGGGCGCCGGTCTCGTTGGTGAAGGAGCGGTAGGGCAGCAGCAGCTCGGCGGCCGGGCCGATGAGCAGGGGGCCCAGCGTGGGCCCCAGGCTGCCGCCGACCGCGCTCTCGCCGACGAAGACGGGCAGATCGCCTTGCTCGGCGACGGGCCCGCCCGACAGCGCGGTGCGGGCGTAGGCGGCGCCGCCGAGGCCATGGCCGAGGGGGGCGATCAGGCCCAACTCCAGCTCGCCGGCCAGGGGCTGCATGGTGGCGGCCCCCGCGCCGTGCCGCAGGAGCGCACCCGATGTAACATACGTTACACCTTGATCTTTGCGAATCAGGTTTTCCAAAGAGTAGGTCTGGCCAGCCCGCAGATCGAGGCGCTGGCGGCCGAGGAGGGCGCCGGACTCGCTGCGCAGCTCGACCTCGCGCCGGCCGGGCTCCACCGCGGTGAGGCCCACGCCGCCGCCCCGGGGCACGCCGTCGACGAAGAGGCGGGCCTTGGCCAGCAGCTCGTCGCAGGCGGCGAGCAGGGCGGCCTCGGCCTGGGAGCGGTTTCCCGGGTCGCCGGCGAGCCAGATCTCCTCGCGCCCGACGATGCGGTACTCGGCCCGGGGCACCTGCAGCCCGCCGGTGTGGCGGATGGTGCCGTCGCGGGCCCAGTCATGGGCCTCGGTGACGTCGACGAGGCCGTCGCCGTCGAGATCGGCCTGGCGCCGCTTGTCGGTGAGGGCGGCGATGAGGTGGTGGGTGTAGACGCCGTTCTGCAGCGTCGGGTCTTCCATCGCCGGCTGGTGCACCTGGGCGGCGAAGAGGCGGGCCTCGCTCTCCGAGACGGCCCGCAGGCCGCGGGGGGCCGGGGGCTCGCCGCGCAGGCCGGCAATGAGCTGGGTGGTGGGCGCGTTCCAGTGGGCGCGGCCCAGCAGGGGCCCGGTGGAGCGCCCGTCGTGGCAGGTGTCGAAGATGATCACGCGGCGGCGGGCCGGCAGGGCGCTGACGAGGTCTTCGAGCTCGGCGATGGCGAGGCCGGTGTGGGCCGGATCGTCGAGGGCGCCGTCGGAGGGCAAGAACCACAGGCGGCTGCCCTCGGCCGGGTCCAAGGTGAGGGTGCCATGGCCGGAGAAGTAGAGCAGCACGGTGTCGTCGCGCTGCAGATCGGCGGTGGCGACGGCGATGGCCTGCCGGATGGAGGCCCCCGAGGTGGAGACCGCGCCCGAGAGCACCACCACCTGATCAAAGCCGCCGATCGCCGGATCGGCCAGGGCGGCGCCGAGGTCGGCGGCGTCTTTGGCCGGAAAGCGCAGGCCCTGGAGCGCCGGATCGGCGTACTCCTGCACCCCGACGAGGAGCGCGACGCGGCGCGGCGCGTAGACGGCCTCGAGATCCGGCGGCGCCGTCTGTACGACCCCGGCGAAGGCGGCGGCGGCAGCGAGGGCGAGGATCATGGCGACACCGTCACGGGCGCTTCGGCGCAGCCGAGCCCGGCAGCCAGGGCGCTCTCGCAGAGGCCGGGGCCGGCGAGGCGGCTGAGGGCCTCGTCATCGGGGAGTTGGGGGCTGGCGACCAGGGCGAACACGCTCGATCCTTCACCGGTCTCCAGGCGCCAGGCCAGGGCGCTGGCGGCGGCGCCGAGATCGGTCTCGCCGGCCGGCAGCGTGAAGCGGCCGATCACCTCGGTGCCGGCGGCGCCGTGGCGCAGCAGGGCGGCGGGGGTGGGCCCGGGCACGGCGGCGCGGAAGTAGAGGGTGTCGCCCGGCGCGTAGGCGGCGCCCGGCTTGAGGCGCGCGAGGCCCCCGCCGGTTGACACGGCGATCTTGAGCCCCACCTCGGGGATGGCGACGCCGACGCCGCGCTCGATCAGGGTGGGGGGCGGCGGCTCACCGGGCAGCAGCATCAGTGCAAGGCCCGCGGCCAGGGCGAAGCCGGCGGCGAGGGGCGGCCAGCGGCGGGCCGGGCGCATCTCCCGCTGCACGGCGGCGAGGGTGGCGGCGCGCAGGGTGGGGGGCGTGACCACCGGCGGCAGGCGGATCGGCGGGGCGACGGGGGCGTCCACGGCGGCGGCGCAGGCGGGGCAACCGGCGAGGTGGGCGTCGAGGGCGGCCTCGTCGTAGACGGAGAGGGCGCCATCGAGGGCGGCCCGGGCGGTCTCACAGCGCATGATCGCCCCCCAAGGCCTCGCGCAGCCAGACGCGGCCGCGGCTGATGCGGGCGCGGGCGTTGGCGGGGCTGATGGCGAGGATCTCGGCGACCTCGTTGTGATCGAGGCCTTCTACGGCGCCGAGCAGGAAGGCGTCGCGCAGGCCCTCGGGCATCTGGGTGAGGAGGCCGCGCAGGTCGATGTGGGCGTCGGGGCGCGGGGCGGGGCCGCCGGGCAGCTCGTCGGGGACGACGGTGAGTGGGCTGCGGCGTTGCTTGCGGACGGCGTCGCGGGCCGCGTTGAGGGCGATGCCGTAGAGCCAGGGCCGGAAGGGGGCGCCGCGGCGGTAGGCGGCCCGGGCGCGGTAAATGCGCAGGAAGGTCTCCTGATACAGATCGCCGGCGGCCTCGGCGCTGTCGGTGCGCCGGAGCAGGAAGCGGTACACCGGGGCCTCGTGCCGCGCGAAGAGCACGGAGAAGGCAGCGGCGTCTCCGGCGGCGACTCGCTCCATCAGCTCCTCATCGGGGACATCGGGGGATGGGGGCGCCAGGGCGACCTCCGCGCGTACCTACGCCAGGGGGGCGCCAAGTGTGACACAGCCGCGCCCCCGGCGCGCGATCGCTTCGCATAGGATGCCGCGATGCGCACCCTCGCCTTGCTCCTGCCCTTCTTCGCCGCCGCCACCCCCGCACCCACGGGCTTCCGCCAGCCCCCCGACCCGATCCCGGCGATGCTCGACGCCCGGCGCCCGCCCGGCGTGGAGATGCTGCAGGGCAGCACCTGGATGGTGTTGATGGAGAAGTGGCCCCTGCCGGCGCTCTCGCACCTCGCCGCCCCCGAGGTGGCGCTGGCGGGGGTGCGCATCGACCCCCTCACCGGCGGCCCGGCCGAGCCCGGGCGCTACCAGGGCGTCTCCCTCCGCCGCACCGCCGACAAGGGCGACGAGACGCCCATCGTGCTGCCCCCCGATCGGGAGATCACCGGCTTTATGGCCTCGCGCGATCAGCGACAGCTCGGCATCTATGCCATCGGGCCCAAAGGCTATGAGCTGTGGGTGGCCGACGTCGCCGATGATCCGCGCCCGCGCTTGCTCATCGACAATCTGCACATGGCCGGCATCCGCGCCTGCGCCTGGCTGGCCCCCGGCGAGGGGCTGGTCTGCAAGACCCGCCTGCCCGGCGCCCCGCCGGCCCCGCCGCTGCTGCCGCCGGGGCCGCGCATCGAGGAGAACCTGGGCGAAAAGCGGCCGGCCCGCACCCAGCCCGATCTGCTGCGCACCAACCACGATCAGGCCCTGTTCAGCCACTACCTGCGCGCCCAACTGGTGAAGGTGAGCCCCACCGGCGACCAGACGCCCCTCGACACGGGGGTCTTTGCCGCGATCCAGCCCTCGCCCGATGGACAGTGGCTGCTCACCCAGCGCCTTGTGGGCGAAACCTGGCCCACCACCGTCACCTGGGGCTCCTTCGCCCGCGTGGCCACCGTTCGCGCGCTGAAGACCGGCCAGACCGTGGAGGTGGGGCGCCTGGAGGTGGCCGATCGCGTGCCCACCGCCTTTGACGCGGTGCGCCCGGGCCCCCGCGTGATCAGCTGGCGGGCCGACGCCCCGGCCACCTTGCTGCGGGTCTCGGCCCTCGACGGCGGCGACCCCAAGGTGGAGGCCCCCCACCGCGACCTGCTGGAGCTCTGGCCGGCCCCCTTCTCGACCCCGCCCGCCCCCTGGATGCGCCTGGAGACGCGCTTTGGCGCCGTGGCCTGGGGTGATGGTGACCTCGCCCTGGTGGAGGAGACGCGGTGGACAGACCGGCAGGTGCGCCTGTGGGCCCTGTCTCCCGATCGCCCCGCCAAGGCGCCCCATACGATGTGGACCCGCAGCGAGCAGGACGCCTACGGCGACCCCGGCTGGCCGCTCACCGTGCCAAACGCCTACGGCGTCGACGTGCTGCAGCGCGCGGCCGACGGCGCGATGTTCTTTGTGGGGCAGGTCTCCACCGAAGCAGGCGACCGGCCCTTTATCAGCAAGGTAAGCCTGCGCGACGGCGGCGTGAAGACCACCCGCCTGTGGACGGCGGGCCTCGACCGCTACGAAGAGCCCACCAGCGTGCTCGACGACGAGGGCAAGCACTTCATCACCTGGCGCGAGAGCCCGACCGAGCCGCCGAACCTCTTTGTTCACAAGGGCAAGAAGGAGACGCCGCTCACCCAGTTCAGCGACTGGGCGCCCCAGATGGCCGGCGTGCGGCAGGAGATCGTGTCGTCCACCCGGGCCGACGGGATGCCGCTCTCGGCCACCGTCTACTACCCGCCGGGCTACGACCCCAAGCGCGACGGGCCCCGGCCGGCGGTCTTCTGGGTCTATCCCAATGAATTCCGCCACCGCTCCGACGCGGCCCAGGTGGTGGCCACTGCCAACACCTTCTCGCGGCCCTCGGGCACGAGCCCCCTCTTCTTCTTGATGCGCGGCTTTGTGGTGGTGGACGATCCCACCCTGCCGATCATCGGCGAGGGCGAGGCCCAGCCGAATGACACCTATGTCGAACAGCTCGTCTCTTCGGCCACGGCCCACATCGACGCGCTGGCCAGCCGCGGGATCATCGACCGCACGCGGCTTGTCGTCGGGGGGCACAGCTATGGGGCCTTCACCACGGCGAACCTGCTGGCCCACACCGATCTGTTTCGGGCGGGCATCGCCCGCAGCGGGGCCTACAACCGCACGCTCACGCCCTTTGGCTTTCAGGGCGAGGAGCGCATCTTCTGGGAGGCCGAACAGACCTATGTCGCCATGTCGCCCTTCTCGGTGGCCAACCGCATCAACGAGCCGCTGCTGCTGATTCACGGGGCCGACGACAAGAACCCGGGCACCTGGCCGATGCAGTCCCAACGCCTCTACGACGCGCTCAAGGGGCTGGGGGCGACGGTGCGCTTCGTCGAGCTGCCCTACGAAGACCATGGCTACCGCTCGCGCGAGAACGTCGGCCATGCGCTGGCCGAGATGATCGACTGGGCAGAGCGCTACACGGCGCCGGTGAAGTAGGGCTGGGGCGGCGTCGGGCGCGCTGGGGGTTGCGGCTCCGACGCGAGGCTTCGCAATCGGCTGTCGAGGGCGGCGGTGTGAGGCGTCTTGCTTCACCGGGGGCCGTACTGACCCGGCGTGGCCGCGCGACCGAGGTGGGGGTGGCGGATGCGTCGAGGTCGGGGGGAGATACGGTGTCGAGCCCCCCAAAGAGAGGCGGCGCGCCCCATGCGAGCGCGCCGCCCATGTGCTCCCCTCTCCGACGGTCAGGCCGCGGTCTTGCGCGCCGCGCGACCCGACACCAGACCGTTCACCGGCGCCTTCCAGCGCTGGTACAGGGCGCTGGTCTCGCCGCCGGTCTCCAGGGCGACCTGGCGCCGGAGCTGCGACAGGGCCGCGGCGGCGGCGGACTCGGCCTCGTTGGCGGCGGCGATGGCGGTGGACAGGGCATAGGCCAGCTTGTCGCGGGCGGTGAGGGCCGACTGCATCTCGTCGGTGACGGTCACGAAGGCCGCCACGGACTCCTCCACCATTCGGCGGGCCGGGCTGGTGGGGGCGCTGTCGAGGGCCTCGCGCAGCGCA
>JBEIQK010001116.1:0-1639 GCA_040376505.1 Alphaproteobacteria bacterium
GGGCGTGGGCTGAACCTGGCCAACGGGCCGTGCCCGCAACTCGGGCTTCTCGGGGGGGGCGGAAATAATTTCCGGCCCCCCGGCTGCAGTGGGGGCAGCAGCCGGGGTGGCCTCAGGAGCCGCAGCGACAGGCGGCGCGGCAGCTCCTGGCGTGGTGGCAGTTGGCGGTACGGCACCGGCTGCGGCCGGCGGTACGGTGCCCGCCGGTGGAACGGCACCAGTCGCAGCCGCAGGCGGATTCTTTCGCGCCCGCCGAGCTTCAATGGCCGTGCCAACCATCCTGGGCCAGGACAGCGGGGAGAATGCTGCCACCTCAGCGACGAGGTCCGTCAGCGCCTCGCCCTTGAGGGCCTCCAGCTCTGGGTCGGTCCCGCCCTCGGTATCGACGCCGAACAGCCCAGGGGCCGCAGTGCCCGCAACGTCCGGCAGCTTCTGTGTCAGTTCCAGCCACGCCGCGGGCTTCTCGTCCAACCCGGTCGCCGAGCGAAGAATGTCCTCGAACCGCTCTTCAAATCCCTCCGACAGGACGGTGTCAATTCCGCCAGCCCGCATGGCTCGTGCGGTTTTGGTGTTGTTCTTCTGGAACTGGGCAACAATCCAATCCACGATTCGGCTGCGGGCGAGCCCGTTGGCGATCGCTTGCCGGCTCCCCATCTCGGCAGCAAACCGTCCGCTGGTGGCCCCCAGAACGCCGCCCAATCGCTCGGCCACGTTGGTCACGAACTTGGCAGTGTAGCCCTCGGGATCCTCGTAGACCACTCGTCGCAGAACATCCGCGACCGCCTTGCGTTGCGTTGCGACCTGCTCGGCCGAAATGGCCGCAACCTGCGCGTCCGGACCCCGCACCTTTCCGGCTGCCACAGTGGGATCAATCGCAGCCTGAATTGCCGCTGCACCCACCGACGCCGGCAACTCAGCCGCAAAGGTCTCCAGCGTCTTGGCCATCGCCGCTCGCGTTTCCGGCGAGTACCGAGACAGCAGCCCACGATCCAGCATGCGACCAACTGGTGCCGCCGCCCGCCCGAGCCCGCCCCGCACCGCCGTCGTCGCCGCTCCGAGTGCCTGCCCTGCGCGACTCTTGGCCGCAACCTCCAGAGCTGCCTTGGCCTTCGCCCCGTACGCCCCAGCCTTGATGGCATTCCCAAGTCCTGCCGTCGCAGCTGCTGTCACCCAAAATTCGATGAGATGCTTAGGCATCACATAAAGTGCGCCCGTAATCTTGCTGTTCATCTTGCCGTAGAGGCCGGGGTTAATTTCCCGGATAGACTCGGCATGTGTCGTTTGGTTAATCAGCTCCTGCTGACGATCCGCCCACCATTCCGCATCCATTCGCGTCATGGCCATTGGGTTATCGGTGCGCAGCGCCTCTTCAAGGCGGGCAATCCGTACCTCGGCACCCTCGGTCATTTCTTGGCCAATTGCCCGCTCGGCGGCAGATTGCGGCACCCGAACCCCAAAATCGCGAGGCTCTCCGTAACGCATCACGTCCCATGCCGCTGGCTCTACGAGCCCACCAAATGGAACCGGCCGCAGTGCCTCTGCGCCAGGAATCGCCGCTTGCCCAGATGCGGCTGTCGATGGCCCCCGAGTGCCTTCGTTCGATGCGGACTGACGGCGCACCATTTCTGCGGCCAGCACC
>JBEIQK010000113.1:0-12377 GCA_040376505.1 Alphaproteobacteria bacterium
CACAGGCATAGCCGCTCAATGCGAACAGTCCTCCCCGCACATCGGGCTGCCTCCAATGCGGCGGGAGGTCGGGCTCGCGGTTCGCCGCTCGTTGGTGGTTGTTTGTTGTCGTCGTCTCCCCCAGCCCTCCGGGGCAAAGGGTTGGCGGGGTGAGAGCGGGGCGTTGCAGCGACCTCATGCCTGTGCCCGAGTACGGCGACCCCGCCGAAGGAGGATTCGCCGCCGCGCCTCGTCAATGTCGATGGATGGAGAGACCTCTTGTGCCACAAGCACCTCGTCTCGAAGGGCGGCAGGTGCATCTTCGCCGAGGTCAGAGAGCTCTTCAAGCTTCTCCTCAAAAGGGAGGCTCGTCGGCTCGGCTTCCAAGACGTAGCGGATGATGTCATCCGTGGAGAAGCCCATGATTGGGCGATCCGGGATCCAGAGCCGCTCGGGTCGGCGCGCGTCCAACACCCGGAGCTCCCGGTGGTCGAAGGCCGAGAGCACCATCGGTGAGTGGGTGGTGACCACCCAGGTCACCTTCGGGAGGGCGGCGCGGAGGCGGGAGACGAGAGTTCTTTGCAGGCGGGCGTGGAGGTGGAGGTCGATCTCGTCGATGAGCACCACCGCCCGGAGGTCCTCGGGCTTGAGCCGCCAGGCCTGCGCCGCGGCGACGTCGACGGCGACCCTGCAAAGGTCGGCGATCCAGGCCACGGTAGCGCGGAGGCCGTCGGGCAGCGCCACACCAGAGAGGCCACGGGGCCAGCCGTGGCAGGTGAAGGTGACGCCCGTCTTGCCCACCTCGACCTCCAAGCCGTAGTCGAGGAAGACCGCCTGCGACACGTCGCGGAAGAGGCGCGCGCAATGACCTTCCAGCCTCCCACTGAGCCTCAAGGTGTCCGCGTGAGCGAGGGGGGCGCCTGCGTCAAAGAGGCTGAGTTGCCGACGGGCCTCGGGGGACAGGTCCTCGTCATCCGGCACGGGTCGGCTGGAGAGGTTTCGGTTGGCGCCATAGGAGACGAAGGGTAGTTGGTCAAGCACGGCGGAGATTCGTGGCCAGAGGATTGCCGTCTCTTCGTCGTGACGGGTCGGGCCGCCATTGAGCAAGGTAGTCAGTCGGAGCTCTTCTCCATCCACGCGGAGCCGGAGGGTGATGCTGGCGTTCTGGCGATCGGGGCTTCGGAGGCCGCGAAGGCCCTGATCTTTGGCGACCGCCACGGCCCGCTCGGGGCCCAGGAGGGCGACCGACAGGCATTGGAGGAGTGTGGTCTTTCCTGCTCCGTTGAGGCCGACGATACAGGTCCATTGACCGTCGAGGGTGGAGCCCTCGCTCTTTTGGAGGTTGACCCTGAGGTCGCCAATGGCGCGGATTCCCTTGAGTTCCAGGCTTAGCAGTTCCACTTCGGGGGGCGTGTGTGGGGGAGAGGCTTCGGCGGAGGGGTTGGTCTCTGGGGCTGGGGTGGGAAGCTCGAGCAGCCTGCAAAGGTCGGGAGAGGTGGAGAACCCGGAAGGCGCCGACGCGAGGCGTTGTGCGAGGACCGAGCGGAGCTCCGTGCGGAGCCTTGGCGTGCGGGCGTGTTGGAGTAGGGTGGAGATCAGTCGATCAGGGAGGTCAACCCCGCGCGGCGGCTTAACGATGGACCACAGCTCCGCTTCCAAGGTGGCGCCGAGGGCCTGCATCGATCGAGTCAGGCCATTGGCGAGTCGGTCGAAGTCGAGAGTTTTGCCTGACATTAACTGAATCATCTGGACGTCGGCCGCCAGTCGAGGACTCAAGTCTTCCCACTGCCATTCGTTGACCGATGGAAGATCTTCCAGAACAGGCTTGCTTCGGCACATCGCGAAAACTGCGGTCATGCCTGGATGACGAGTCGGATCGAGATCGATGGTGAGTTGCGTCTTACGGGTCAAGCGGTAGTTGGCCCAGGCATGAGGTCTGTGTTGGCTTGCGAGATCCTCGATCAGCGCTCGCGCACCGAGAGGCCACCCAGCGGCCCAGGCCGTCAAAATCAGGTAGCGAATGTTTCGTGGCGCGCCACGAAGGGTTTGCAAGATTCTCCAGTCGTTCCCATTGGTGGGGAAAAGGAACTGGCCCTGCATACGGGCATGGCCGCTGCCAAGAAACAGGCTCCGGGACAAATCGCCACGAACGGGCGTGGCGTTGGAGGTGAAGGTAAACTGTCCTGAAAGGCGGGGGACCTCTACGGGAGGGGGGCCAACCAGCGCGATAGAAGAATCAAAGGGCACCTCGATCTCGCTCGAAAGGTCGTCTTTGTCGCTTAGTCCCTCTTCGGCCCACCGTTTCTGTGCTTGCTCCCATTGGGTTGCATTGCCCAGGCGGCCTGCCGCCGCATCTTGAGACAGAGTAACTAGCCCGCGGTCGTGGAAATTGAGGCAGGCGGAGAGGGGCCAGGCGTGGGCGTGGAGCGGGCGTACGGGCGCCAGCAGCGATTCTGGCACCACGGCAAGCTCCTTGAGGGTGTTCGCCAGTCCAATGTGGTCGGGCCGCTCCCAGAAGTGGCTTAATCCGATGAGAATCTGATTGACCTCGGGGGAAACCCTCGAAAGCACTTCTCTCCACTCCACTTCAGGAGGGTTCGGTAGGAGGGCGCGAATGGCTATCTGGCCCTCGATGCCACAAGCCGGAAGTTCGACCTGGATTTGAAGTCTGGAGGTTGTGCGTTTGGGGTCAAGTTCTGTCCCCGGTCCCCATGCCGAATGTGTCCCTTGCAACAGGGCCACGAGGTGGCAGGGGTTCCCCTCGGCGAAGTTGAGCAGTTTCTGGGCCGTGAGGTGAGGCGTGAGCAGCGTCACCCGCGCCTTACAGCGATTTACCCAGTCGGGATCTATATGGTCTTTGGATTTTGACCCGTTGGGGCTTTGGATGTGGGCGGCCATCTCTGCGGGCCAGCGCACACAGGCTGCATCGAGGACATCCTGAAGTTCCTCGCGGCTATGGAAGCTCTCTATCTCCTCCCATACCTGGTGATATGTCCCCTTTTGGAGTTGTTCTTTGAGCTCATCCACCAGACGCTTAGGTTCTAACGTGAGGAGGCGGTTGACAGCCATCTGGATGAGTTCTTGGTCGTCTCCGCTGAGGGCATCCGCTGCAAAACGGAGGATGGTCTCTTTGATTCGTGAACGAAAGAGACCCGGTTCGCCCAAGAGGGCAAGGGCGAGTCGGGTTCCGACCCGGGCGTCAAGGAGGTCCGGGCGCTCATCGAACTCAGCGCACAATAGGGGAAGCTCTGGGAGGATGTGGTCCCGCTCAGCGAGGAGACGTCCGACACAAAAGAGCAAGACGTTTCGCCAGTGCGTTGGGCGCGCGATGACCTCGATTCGTCGACGCAACAACTCTTCGGGCCCTTGGAAGAGGCGCTCCGCTGCTGCCAGTTCTTGAAGCGACCGCAGCTCAAAGCCTACCTCCCCCTCCCGGGGGCTGGTGAGGAAGACGAGGCGCTCCAACAGGGCCTCTCCGATGTTCCGCTCCAAGCGCGCGCGGTGGCCGGGGTCGAAGCCGAGCTCGGCCAGGCGCTCCTGCACGATGGCCATCAGCTCCGTGTGGGGCATGGTTGCGGTGGCGGCGCCCTGTCGCTCGGCCCGAATGTGGAGGCGGTAGCCGACCTCCCAGTGGAGGCGGTGAATGAGGTCGGGCAACTCGCTCAACACCTGGGAACTTGGGTTCTCCCGGTCGCGCTCCCGATCGAAGATGACCCGGTAATACTCGCTAAACAGACGCCACCGGTTCTGGGGCACCCGACCCGTCTGGCTCAGCAGGATGGCCAGTATGAGCACCTGGAGCGGGGTGGTGGCGAGCTCGGCCGTCTGCGGCTCGGCGAGAGCGCGGGACACGCGGCGAAGGAGGTGCTGCTGCTCCAGATCGTCGTGGGGAAACCACTGGGTGACCAGCTTTTGGCAATATTCCCGTGCATTGTTCGGCTGAAGGCGCGCCAGACGAAGCACAGACCAGCCGCCCTCCCCGTCGAGGTGGCCCCGGTAGCCCTGGGGTCGGGTGGTGGCGACGACGCGCAGGTCGATGCCCTGGCGCTGGGCGAGGTACTCCCGGACAGCGTAAAGCACAGCCTCTCGATTGCCCGACGAGGGCACCTCATCGAGGCCGTCCAGCACGAGGATCTGGGGCCAGCCGGTGGTCCACTCCTGCAGCACGGCGGTGGGGATCGGCGCCTTGAGGCGAACCTTCACAACCTGCCCGAGGTACTCCTCCAGACTGCGGCAGCTGCCCTCCGACAGCGCGTCGGCGAAGCGTGGCAGATTGACGAGAAAAGGCAGGCGTCGGGCCGCCCGACTGACCAGCTCTTCCTGGGCGTAGGCGGCGAATACGGCGGCGGGGCCCTCTTCCAGCGCCTCGCCCTGAAGCAGGGCCACTCGCTGGATTTGACAGAGCCGCCCGGCGAGGGTGGACTTGCCCTGTCCCGGGCCGCCGACGAGGAGGTGACGGCGGTGCCGATCCTCCCTGTCGGGGAAGGGGTCGGCCGCGGCGTTCACGAGCTCCCTACAAGCCGTCTGCGCGCTCTCCCCCTCCAGGGGAAGGTCGATGAAGACCTCGGCGAGGTCCATACGCCGTTTGGCGTCCATCGCCACGGTGCTGAGCTTGGTGTATCGGTCGGCGAGCAGCTCCCGGCCGAGGAAGAGGCGGAGGCGTGCTCCTTCGGCGAGGTCTTGAAAGGGGCTGGAGCCCACCAACCACGGGCGAAGGTCGATGGTGGAGCTCCCCGGGGAGCCGAGAACAAGCGCAGAGAGCTCATCTACCCCCAGGCGCGTGGTCTCCCAGTCAGACCAGGCTGCCGCCAGGGTCGGGCCGCCGGTGCCGCAGCGGTCCAGGGGATCGAGGAGGAAGAGCCGACCAAAGCCCGTGACAGTGCGCATCTCGGAGAGCAGGGCCAGAAGCTCGTTTGCGCCTCCCTCGCCCGTCTTGACGGTAGAGGAGAACATCAGGAGGAGGGCGCCGGGATACCTGGGGCTCGACCAGAGCCAGGGCGTCCCCTGAAGAATGTCGCCCTTACGAAGGAGCTGCCCCCGAGTGGCCTGCATCAGGAGCTCGGCGAGGGTGGATTCGGAGATGCGCGAAAGGTCAAGGAGGGACATGGGCCCTTGTTAACCTGGGGACTTGGACCAGACGCTCTCCCCGCGCAGGAAGGCCTCGCTGGGTTTCGCGCGACGGCTGCAATTCGGGCCGTGGACGTGCCAGAACCGCAGCACAAAAGGGGCGCCAGACGGCCAGCGGGGGGCGTCGAACCAGGTCGCACGCTTCGTCCATCGGCACGAGGCCGGGTTCGGCGATCGCAACCCCGGCTTCTTCTCGGCCGCCTCCGCCCAGCGGGGCGAGCGGGTCACCCGCGTCGACGAGGTGACCTGGGCCGTCCACGACGCCGCCGATCAGCCCCTCCTACGCTTCACCACCAACCGCGCGGTGGCCCGCGAAGCCGAGGGCCTCGACCTCCTCGGCCTCGACCACCCCTGCGTCACCGAGGCCCTGCAGGCTTGGCGTGGCCTCGGCGCCGAAGCGCTGGGCAGGGCCGTGGCCGGCATGACGCCAGCCCTCCTCGCCTGGTGGTTGGTGCAGACCCACGGCCGCAAGGGAGAGCAGCGGTCGCTCCTGGTCCCCCTGGCCACCAGCCCGCGCGGTGAGCGGCTGCCAGCCGTCGAGCGCGTCGGGGACGACTGGTTCCGCCGGGGGGGCCGTCGCGCCAGCGATGAAGGCCGAGGAGCGGGTGTCGCTCTACCGGGCGCACCTGGAGCCGATGTTGGAGCGGGAGCTGCGGCACCGCCGGGTGGTGCAGGAGGAGGGCGGCTTTACGGCGCGGCTGGTGGCGGTGATCGAGGTGGTGGGCTGACCGTCGCCTGGGGCTGAACAGACCTGCCGGGGCGGTCGGTGCGGGTGGCGCTGCGGGGAGACTGACACGGCTTCCTCGCGGGCGGTTGGAGGGGATGTCATCGGGATGGCGCTTGGCGACGATCTCTCCGCGGTGAGGCGGCCCAAAAGCTGAGACCGCCCCAGGGACCCTGGGTCGGCCTCGTTACTCCTTCCACAGATGGTGGATGAGCTGCTCGCGGGGCAGCCTAATCCGCGCCTACGCGCAACACCACCTTGGTTTGGCCCGACCTCGGGTTCACCCTCGGTCGGGCCTGAGCGCAGCCTGCGCGCACTGTATGGCGCCTGAATTTAGCGAGGGAAAACGATTCAAACCCGCGATCCTCAACATCTGCCATGGGGATGCCAAGGCCCACCCCCTGCCCTTCCCCGATGTGCCAACGGTGGTCTCCCCGGATGCGGCCACACCCCGGGCCAAGGGGCTACCCCAACGCTTGGACCCGCGGGTGGACAAGGGAGCGTCCACCGCGACGCCTCTACGCCCCCTTGGGAGGCCTCCAAAGGGCAAAATCATCCCACTGTTTTCGTCTGCTGGTGGCAATCGAGAAGACGACGAAGCTCCGCGGACCCTTCTGTCGGCCCGTTGACTGAGCGCCACGGTTCGCGTGAGCGACGCCATCTGCAGCGCCGCCTGGACGTCCTCCTCGTCCTCCGTGGCGTCGCCCATGTCTCCCGCGAAGCCCTGCTTCGCAGGCCAGCCAGACCTCTACCACGAGGCCCTCGGCAACCCGAGCCCGCAGCCCACCCGTCATCTTCCGCAACCAAAATCAGCAATCATCCGCCCACGCCACACCCCGCCAAGGCCCCCTGGGCCGCTGCTCGGTCCCGCCGGGCCATCCAGGCTGGCACTACCGCCACCGGAGCCCCGTAGACGGTTGGCAACAACACGAAGGCACCCAGTCGCCAGCGCCGCCACTTCTGCAACTCCGCCGTCACCCGCGCGCCATCACTACACTGCAGCTCCCCGAGACGCTGGCTGAGGTCCGGCAAGCCCGCCCGGGCCGCCGACCGGTTGACCTTGAAACAGTACGGTGTCTGACCCATAGCCTCCAGGCAAAAAATTCGCCCGCCCACCTTTCGAAGCACCACGGGCTGGATTGCAGACGGTCCAATCGAGGGCGCCCGATCCGTGCCCTTGTCCAGCCGAATCAACATTGAACGCGCCTGCGCCAGCGCGGGCGTTGACACACTCTCCTCCATTGCCTTCATGGGCACCCGAACTGCCCCACAGGCCGTTGGCGACTCCACTTCCTCGGCCGGAAGACGCACCGACAGCCCTTCGGCGTAGCGGATCCAGTCCTCCACGACCGCCGCGCACAACCCCCGCTTATCCTTGTCCTTTCCGACACAGCCTTCTGTCTGGTTCGCCAGCTCCTCCCAGGCTGCTGTTGCCTTCGTTTGCGCATCGGCCGCTGCCTGTTCCAGCGCCTGGGTGCGGAATGTCATCGCGTAGGACGCAGCCGTCACCTCGCACGCCTGCTTTCGCGCCTTTTCCCCGCTTCGCCCACCGCCCCCAGTCGACGCTGCGGGCGCCTCCACCACCGCACCACCGACCGGCTGATCAGCCAGCGGGTTGAGTTCAGGAACGGCGCGATACCCAGCGGCCACCGGCGCCTCCGAAAGACCCATCAGGTCCGCCAGCGCCACCGTGCGGTATCCCACCGCCACCGGCGCCAACGAGGCCTGCGCGCAGGCCGCGGCGTACTCCGCGTCTGCCGCCCCCAGCCCCACAAAGCGACCGCCCGCGTCCACCTTGCCGCAGGTCTGCTCGCTGATCTCCGCCTTCAGCACCTCCTTCACCACATAGGAGCTGCTGATCTGGCTGCTGGGCAGCTTCTTCAGCTTCTCCAGGCAACTGTTCGACAGTTCCAGATCCAGCGTCGGGATCGACTCCTGGGTGGGCGTGCCAAACTTCACCTTCTTCACGATCCCCGCGTAGGCGTTGGCGTTTGCGAGCCCGGCGCCCACCGACACCCCCGCTTGCAGGGAGGTCACGATCTCCGTCGCCGTGTAGGTGCTCTCCTCGGGCTGCGCGCTGAAGCAGTCCTTGGCCAGCACTTGATCCCCCATCGCGGTCTTCTGAAAGATGCTGCCCGGCTTGAACACTCCGGAGAGCTCAGGGGTGGGCTGCCACCCCGCCTTGTCGAGCAGCGCTGCCAGGGCGGGGATCTCCGCGGCGCTGGTCGCTGGGCCCTTGTCGGCCGCCTCCTTCACGGCTTGTTGTGCTTCTTCCTTCGGCTTCTTGGCCAGGGCGGCGCCGCTGGCGGCCACCAGAACGATCAGGGTCCATCCGCGCGGGTTCATCCGACCTCCGGGTGCGCAGACTACCACAAGAGCCTGTCAACGGCCACGAACATGGGACCACCCCGGCCACGAACATGGGACCACCCCGGCCACGAACATGGGACCACCCCGCGCCCGGCCCGCGGTAGGGCCGGGTCGCCTGTCCAGAGGATAGGGCTCTGCTGGGGAGCAACCCGAGCGCCGAGGCAGGTGGCAGACCGGATGCGGCGGGCCCCGAGTGTGGCCCGTCCATCCCCTGTCGCAACTCATCGCATCCACGGTGTCGATGGGGCCGCATCCGGGAGCCTGAATGCATAAAACCCCGGGGGTCTGGGGGCTGGCCCCCAGGCGATGGCACCCTGTTCACCGTACGCGGACAACCGAGGGCTTCTGTCGCTTTCGGTAGGACTCGCCCTCGATCTCCAAGCTGTAGGCGCTGTTGACAAAGCGGTCCACCAGCGCCTGGCCCTGGAGCGGATCGGCGAGCAGGCCCAACCACTCCGACGGCTCCCTGTTCGAGGTCACGATCATCGAGGCACGCCGGTGCCGGGCGCAGATGATGGCGTGCAAATCGGAGGTCTCGTTGCCATCCATCGCGCGCAGGGCGAGGTCATCGATGATCAGCACGCGCACAGTCGAGAGGCGCCGCAACTCGCGCTCGTGGCTGCCGTCGAGGCGGGCGGCGCGCAGATCGTGGAAGATGCGCTCGGCCGTGGCGCAGGTGACGGACAGATTGCGCAGGACCGCGAGGTGACCCAGGGCGTGGGCGATCATCGTCTTGCCCACACCCACGGGCCCGATGACAAGCGCGTGGTGCCCCTCCTCGACGAAGCGCAGGAGGCGCAGCTCATCGAAGACACGGCGGTCAAAGGTGATGCGGGCGGAGGGGTCCCACTGATCAAACACGAGGCCCGCGTCCAGCCCGGCCTCGCGCGCCCGCAGGCGATGGCGTTGGTGGCCGCGGCGCTCGATCTCATCGGTGAGCAGCGTAAGCAGGAGGTCCTCGGGGTCGAGTTGGCGCTCGCGGGCGATCTTCAGCCGCTCCGGCAGGGTCGGTAGGAGTTGGCCCAGCCGCAGCGTCTTCAATGCGCGGGTGAGGTCGGGGGAAATGTCAGCTCTCATGGTCGGTCTCCTTGGAATGAAGGCTGAACTCAGCCGACGATCGGGAAAAGCGGGAGGCTTGACTCGACGTGGCGGGCGGCGGCGTCACATCGGGCTGGTTCAACCGGCCCTTCTCCAGCATGGTCTGCACGCATGTGGCGTCAAACACGCTGACCTGAGCGGCCTCCATGCAGGCCTGGTTGACCGCCTCTGCTCCGTATGTGTTGCACAGACGAAGCAAGCGGTGAACGTGTCGGGCGCGGGTCCAGGCCTCCGGCCCCTTGAGGAGCTCGGCGGCGTAGGCACCGACGTCCTCACCGCACTGCGCGGCGCGCTTCTGGAGGGTCCCGAGGTCGCGCTGCACGAGCTCGCTCTTGCCCTCGGGTGCATCGCTGGGGTCGAGGGAGCGCAGGCCTTCGCCGACCCTGTTGTGGACCTTTATCAGGGTGGTTCCGTCGTAGAAGCGCACCGTGTCCTTGTCGTAGCGGACCCGGAGGCGCTGACCGCACAGGCGGTGTGGGAGCGAGTAGAGGGCCTTGCTGACCGTCATCGTTCCATCACGTCCGACCTTTCCATTGGTCCAGGTGGCCGGATTGTAGGCGGTATCGGGCGTGGGGACGAGCAGCGGCAGCTCCTCCTGAAAGGCCTCCAGCGGTCGACGGCGGGTGGTGCCGTGAATGCGTTGTCCGGCGATCTCCGCGCAACACTGCTGGGCGGCGCGGCGGGCGTGGGCGAGGTCGAGGAATCGTTCTCCGACGAAGATGCTCTCGCGCGAGTAGGAGACAGTTCGCTCCACCTTGGGTTTGTCCCGAGGCCGCCGGACGCGGGCGAGGTCGAGGACGAAGCCGCGGGCCTGGGCGTACTCCAGGAAGTCCTCGTTGAGGGTGGGCTTGAGGGGATCGGCTTCAATCACAAACGGTTTCGGATTGTCAGTGACAACCACGGGGAAGACACCGCCGAAGAAGGCCCAGGCGGCCTCCAGGCTCTCGATGGCATCGACGAGTCGGGTGCCCAGGCAGGGCCAGATGAAGGTGTGTCGACTGTACGCGGCGACACAGGCGAGGGCGTAGAGCCGTGTCTCCTCGTTGTCGAGCATGAAGCGACCGACCTCGAAGAAGTCGACCTCCACGACAATCCCGGGAGGTTGATCGACCAGACGCATGGTCGTGGGCTCGGGTTCTGCGATCTCCTCGGCGATGAAGCGGGTGAGGGTTCGAACGGGCACCGTAGCACCGGTCAGATTGGCGAGTCTTCGCACGATGGTGGGGCCCTTGTTGCCGGCGCGAACCCAGTCGGCGATCTGCTCATGGTGCTGTCGGCAGAGGGAGCGGGCGGGGCCGATCTCCGGGGGTGCGCCGGGGAGCACCTCGGCGACGACCTTGTCGAGGATTGCATCGTCGATGACGACGCCGTTCCCGGCCTTCAGGCCGGCCCTCTGGACGGCTGCGACGTACCGGCGGACGGTCTTGCGGTCCGCTCCGGTTGCTGCGGCGAGGTTTCGCAGGCTCTCGCCGGCGGCCCATCTTCGAAGGATCTCACGAATCAACACCACGGACAGCTCCCTGAACGCCATGACGCACCTCCGTTGCTCGGGGGTGCTCCTTCGCACGACCTTGGGGCCGGGGGCCGGGGTGGTCCCTAGTTTGTGGCCGAGGGTGGTCCCTAGTTGGTGGCCGGGGTGGTCCCTAGTTCGTGGCGGGAAGGCGTTCTGGTGGTCCCATTAGCGTGGCCGATGACAAGAGCCCATCGCCGATCACGTAGCGCCTACTGCCACCCGCGCGGACCCCGCACGGGAGCGTCGAGGGCGGCAAGGCGGGGCGACACGGCTTATGATGATGCGCGAATGCGTTGGCAATTGTGGAGGCGATGAGGACGGTGTGGACAGGTATGCGGACAGAGGCTGGGGGCTGGGCAGTCACTGGGTCGATGCGAACCTGTTGAGATTGTTGTCCAGCTCGATGTTTCAGCGGAGGCGATAGAGGGTGGAGACACCGTCGGCGGCGTGGGTGGAGCGGGGTAGATGGGTGAGGACGAGCACAGAGCCCTTGTTTTCCGTCGAGACGCCGACAAGGCGGACGGGGATTGCATCTTTGCCGGTGCCCACCGAGACGACGATGTCGAGGGTCGTGCTGGGGTCAACCCGAAGCTGGCCTTCGCGGAGGACTGTCTCGATGTCTGTCCCGTACGCCAGGAGCGCATCGTCTCCTCGCCGACGGACTTGTCGAGAAGCACTTTATCGACGATGAGCCCCCTGTCTCGCCAGCGCTCTTCGTGACTGAGCTCGGGTCCGTCCTGAACTCGCCCACCCGCAGCTCCAGCCCCCCAGATTGCCCCCGCTTCCACGCCGGAGGGTCGCCCCCGTCCGTTGCCACCGTCCACCAGCCACACCCCACACCTCAACCCCCCAGCCCTATAGAAGCCGCCCAGCCTGCGCCCGGTCAGGGCGAAGCGCGTTTGTTCGCACCCACCTGTGTTTATCTTTTTCCCGCGCCCTTGGGCTCCAGGGGCGCCGACAGCGCGGCGCTCGGCCGGTGTCTCACCCGAGGAGGACTGCCCATGCGCCCCATCCCCACCCTTCGCCCCTGGCTGGTCCCCGCCTTCACCCTGGGGCTGGCCCCCGGCTGCGGCGTCCGCGGCAATGGGGAGTCGGCCACTGACACGCGGGCGCTCGGCGACTTCGACGCCGTCGACGTGGCCGGCGGGCTGCTGGTCTTCGTGACCCCCAACCCCGCGCCCTCCGCCCGGGTCACCTGCGACGAGAACCTCCTGCCCTACATCCACACCGTGGTGAGAGACCGCACGCTCTTCATCGCCGAGCGCGGCGAGGGGCGGGGCTGGGTCCGGCTCGACCCCCAGGTCTCCTGCTCGATCACCGTGTCGGCGCCTGCGCTTCGGTCGCTCGACATCAGCGGCTCCTCCGACGTGGTGGTGGAGGTGGGTGACCCCAAGACCGCCGCCGGCCTCTCGCTGGACCTGCTGGAATTCGCATCCCTCTCTGGCAGCGGCAGCCTCCGTTTGCGCGCCCCCCAACACGCCCCTTCGCTGCATGTCGACGTGAGCGGGTCTGGCAGCGCCCACTTCGACGATCTGTCGCTGGGCCAGCTCACTGTGGAGCTCAGCG
>JBEIQK010000292.1:0-7376 GCA_040376505.1 Alphaproteobacteria bacterium
GACACCGACGGCGACGGCATCCTCGACAAGAACGGCAAGCGCTTTGAGTTTGAGATCAAGGTCGGCAGCCAGCGCCGCTTCTACGATCAGGTCTCCGCCCAGGTGATTGACGCCGCCAAGCAGGTCGGCATCCGCGCCTCGGTGCGCAAGCTCGAGTGGGCGACCTTCGTCAAAGACCTCGAAGAGCGCAACTTCGACAGCCTGATCGTCTACGAATCCTTCCGCGACCCCTGGATCGACAGCTACTCCGACTTCCACAGCTCCCAGGACGTGCCCCGCGGCAGCAACGTCGTGGGCTGGCGCAACAAGGAGGTCGACGCCCTGCTCGAAGGCATGCGCACCGAGTTCAACGACGACAAGCGCAACGAGATGTACCAGCAGTTCTGCAAGATCTTCATGGACGAGCAGCCGATGACCCTGCTGGTGCACGGCAAGGTCGGCGTCATCCAGAACAAGCGCTTTGAGGAGATCAAGGTGCGGCCGACCGGCATGCAGAACTTCGACGTCTGGGTCAAGCCCGAGAACCGGCTCGTCAAGTAGATGCTGACCTACCTGCTCAAGCGGCTGCTGGCGATGATCCCCACCTTGTTGGGGATCACCTTCGTCACCTTTCTGATCATCAACCTGGCGCCCGGCGATCCAGTCGCCGCCAAGTTGGGGGGCGAAGGCGGCCCCTCCGCAGAGGGCGGCGGCGACAACCAGGACCACCTCGCCGACACGATCAAGGCGAAGAAGAAGCTGCTGGGCATGGTGCGCGAGGACTACAGCGTCCACGCCTGGCGCTTCGCCGGCCCCAACGCCGAAGGCGGCCTCGGCGAGGTCGAGGCCGACGCCGAGATCGAGACCGAGGGCGCCTGGATGGTGGCCCTCGCCGCCACCGCCGACGGCAGCCGCCTCTTCGCCGGGGGCTGGGGTGGTACCCTGGTCGAGCTGGACCCGAGCAGCCGCGCCGTGCTGCGCCGCTTTGAGGGCCACACCGTTGAGGTCGGCGCGCTCGCGGTCAGCCCCAATGGCGATCGCCTCGTGAGCGGGGATGAGGGCGGCACGCGGATGCTCTGGGATCTGTCCACGGGCGCCGCCCTGGCCACCGAAAAGGGCAGCGACAAGGTCAACGAGCTGATCTTCCTGCCCGACGGCCAGGGCATCTTGATGGCCAGCGACGCCAGCGCCATCCAGCGCCTGGACACGGCCACCCTGCGCGGCGCCGCGGACTATGTCGGCCACAGCCAGGGGGTCTATGCCCTGGCTCTGTCCACCGACGGCAAGACCTTCTGGTCGGGCGGCGCCGACCGCCTCCTGCGCGAGTGGACGGTGAGCGACGGCCTGCTGGTGCGCCAGAGCGAGGCCCACAGCCAGTCCATCCACGACATCGCCCGCTCCCCCGACGGCAGCCGGCTCGCCACCGCAGCGGCCGACCGCAAGGTGCGCATCTTCGACCTCGGCACCTTCGCCCCCCTGCACGACGTCACCGAGGGCCACTACAAGGGCGCCCTCGCCGTGGCCTGGTCGGCCGACGGCAACACCGTCTACAGCGGCAGCAGCGACGATACCTTGCGGGCCTGGCGGGCCGCCGACAGCGTGGAGATCGGCCGCGTGGCCACCTCCACCGGCAAGGTCACGGCCTTGCTCGACGTCGGCGGCACCCTGTGGAGCGCCGCCGAGTCCTGGGAAGAGGTGCCCATCCCGATCCGCTACCTGTCCTGGCTCAAGCGCATCGCCACCCTGGACTTCGATCGCTCCTTTCGCGACAACCAGCCGGTGATCGACAAGATCAAGACCGCCCTGCCGGTCACGATGGGGCTCAACCTCACCGCCATCGCCATCATCTACCTGATCAGCATCCCCATCGGAATCCTGGCCGCGGTGCGGCGCGGCGGCACCTTTGACAATGCCTCCAGCCTGGTGCTGTTCATCCTCTACTCGGTGCCCAATTTCTGGCTGGCCACGATGTTGATGATGGCCTTCTCCTCCACCACCAACTGGAACATCCTCCCATCGGTCGGGCTGGTCTCTGACAACAGTCAGGATCTGTCCTACTTCCCCTACCTGTGGGACCGCCTCACCCACCTCGTCCTGCCGCTCACCGTGATGGTCTATGCCGGCTTCGCCAGCCTCTCACGGTATGTGCGCACCAGCCTGCTCGAGACCATCCAGCAGGACTATGTACGAACGGCGCGGGCGAAGGGGCTCGAAGAGTGGGTGGTGGTGCTCAAGCACGCCTTCCGCAATTCGCTCATCACCATCATCACCCTGCTCGGAAACCTGCTGCCCGCCATGATCGGCGGCTCTGTGATTGTGGAGTACATCTTCACGATCAACGGCATGGGCAAGCTCGGCTTCGACGCCATCCTCTCCCGCGACTACCCGGTGATCATGGCCATCACGACGATGAGCGCCTTCCTGACCCTGGCCGGCGTGCTCCTCTCCGACCTGCTCTACACCGCAGTCGACCCCCGGGTGTCTCATGGCTGAGTCTCAACGCGGCGAGAGCTTTTCGGCCCGCGCCTGGCGCCGACTGAAGACCCACCCCCAGGGTATGAGTGGCCTGGCCATCGTCATCCTGCTGGCCTTCACCTCGGTGACCGCGCCCCTGATGGCCAATGACCGCCCCATCGTCGCCCAGTACAAAGGCGAGTGGGTGGCACCGGCGATGGTGGCCTATGTCGAGAGTTGGGTGCCCTGGCAGAGCCTGCGCTACGAGCTGCAGAGTTGGGAGGCGAGCGCCGGCTTCTTCCCCTTCGCCGAGCACTACGCAATCCTGGAGGGCAAGAAGTGGAAGGAGGTGCGCGAGAGCGAGGAGATGGGCTTCGCGATCTGGCCGCCCGTGCCCTGGAACCCCAACCAGTTCGATCCCTCCGTGCTGCGCTTGAAGCCCGGAGAGGCGCCAGGTCACCTCCTCGGCACCGATGACCGCGGTCGCGACGTGCTGGCCCGCCTCATCCACGGATCGGTGGTGGCGATGCTGGTGGGCGTGGTGGCGATGAGCATCGCCACCACCATCGGCTCGCTGCTCGGCGTCACCGCCGGCTACTTTCGCGGCTGGGTCGACATGGTGCTGTAGCGCGTCGCCGAGGTGGTGATGTGCTTTCCGTTTTTCTTCCTGGTCATCGCCGTCATCGCCTTCCTCGAGCCGAGCATCATCAACATCATGGTCACGCTCGGCCTCATCTCCTGGACCAGCATCTTCCGTCTCGTGCGCGGCGAGGTGCTGAAGACCCGCGAGATGGAATTTGTCACGGCGGCGCGGGCCCTCGGCGTGCCGAGCTGGCGCATCATGACGCACCACCTGCTGCCCAATGCCATCTCGCCGGTCTTTGTGTCGGTCGCCTTCGGCATCGCCAGCGCCGTGTTGACCGAGACCAGCCTCTCCTTCCTGGGCTTTGGCGATCCGTCCATGCCCAGTTGGGGCGAGATCGTCTCCCAAGGGCGCAACTACATCAACCAAGGCCTCTGGCACCTCGCGGTGCTGCCGGGCGTGGCGATCTTCATCACGCTCACCGGCTTCAACCTGCTCGGCCAGGGCCTGCGCGACGCCCTCGACCCCAAGCTCCGCCTCTGAGGGCGAGGCGCCCCCGCCTAGGCCAACAGGCGGGCGGCGGGCGAC
The DNA here is from genome assembly GCA_040376505.1 of Alphaproteobacteria bacterium. GTDB lineage: Bacteria > Myxococcota_A > UBA796 > UBA796 > UBA2385 > JBEIQK01. The sequence continues at coordinate 3,605 of JBEIQK010000292.1, forward strand.
AGCTCAGGGCGGAGGTCGTAGACGGTGTCCTCCAGGGTCTCATTGACGTCCCGGGGGCTCCAGCGCAGGTCGTGACGGGCCTTGTGGCTGTCGACCGACCAGTGGTGGCAGGCCAGGTCCATCTCTTCGCGGCTGATCTTGTGGCGGAGGCCGAAGCCATCCTCCTTGCCCAACTCCGGAACCGCGCTCAGCAGGCTCCGAAAGGCCGACGGGAGCGCCGCCATCGGCGCCGAGCGACCGCTGATGCGGGCGAGGCGGGCGAAGAAGTCGAAGAAGCTGAGGTTGGCGCTGTGCAGCAGATACCGATGGCCCGGCTTGCCGCCGCGCAGCACCGTGCGCACCGCCCGCGCCACATCGCGCACATCGACCACCGAGACGGTGCCCGGCGGCGTGAGCGGCATGCCATCGTCGAGGAAAAGGCGCACCGAGCGGGTGCTCTCGCCCTCGACATCATCCCCCGGCCCCAGGAGGAGGCTCGGGTTGAGGCTGATGACCTCCAGGTCGGCGCCGTTGGCGGAGAGCGCCGCCTCTTCGGCGAAGAGCTTGGAGCGGTAGTAGCCCCAGCGGCTGATCAGCTGCAGCGGCCGCCGGCTCTCCTCGGTGCCCATGAAGTCGGCGCGCGAGGAGACCGCCACGGTGCCCGAAGTGCTCATGTGAATCAGACGCTGAACCCCGGCGAGGCGGGCCGCGGCGACCACATTCTCGGTGCCATCGACATGGATCTTCATCAGTCGGGCGCCCATCGCCTGGCTGTGGGAGACCTGGCCGGCGAGGTGGACCACCACACGGGCGCCGTCAAAGCCCCGGGCGAGGCTGTCCACGTCGAGGATGTCGCCGACAAGGCCCTGAGCCCCCCGCGGCGCGAGCCCGCGACGGGAGAGGCTGTAGACCTTGTGATCGGGCGCCAGGGCAGCGGCGACGGCCCGGCCGAGGAAGCCAGCGCCCCCGGTGAGGACGACCTTCATGACAACACCTCGGTCGTGCGGAAGACACGGCTGAACTCAATGAGCAGCGGGATGTCGCTGGTCTTGATGGTGCCCGCGATGAATTCTTCAGGCTCGGGCACATAGGCCTCGCGGACCATGCGGGCGAAGACGTGCACGCTGGTCTTGACGACACAGTCGGCGCTGCCGCTCGGCCGCCCCGGCTTGACCGTCGCCCCCTCGGCGGTGGCCTCCACCGTGTACTTCGCCTCTCCCAAGGTGAAGTACCAGGTCAGGGGCCGCTCCAGCAGGCTCGGATCAAAGCGCCGGGGCAGCTCGGCGAAGACGGCCTCGGCCAGCTCTTCGGGGCTCAGCACCTTGCTCGCCTTGATCTCAGCCGGCGACTTGATGGTGCGCAGATCGAGCACCTCGCCGCGCGACAAGGCCTCAACCGCCTGCCGGGTGAAGGCGGTGGCGGTGCGGGCCGCCTCCGCCGCCGTCATGCCGTCGGTCAGTCGCTTCAGGTCGCGCACGCAGAGCGGCGGCCCGATGCGGATGTTGATGCCTCGACGCTTCGGAAAGACCGCGCCCTTCGGCATCGCAGCATAGGCGCCCTCGATGTAGAGCGGCAGGATGTCCACCCCGGTCTCGAGCGACAGCTTGCCCACCAAGGGCTTGAAGTCGCCCAGGCCGCCGCTGGTCTGGCGGGTGCCTTCGGGGAAGATCAGCACCACCTTGCCCTGCTCGACGATCTCCGCCGCCTGCCGGAAGCTGGCGCGGAAGCCACCCTTGCGGTCCAGCGGCAGCACGTTGGTGAAGTTCTTGAACCAGGCCACCTTCCAGCGGTTGCCCTCGAAGAAGTAGTCCTTGGCCGCCAGGGCCGACATCTGGTCGCCATAGGGGCCCAGGGCGTACTTGACCAACCCCATGTCGAGGTGGGAGCTGTGGTTGCAGACACAGATCGCCGACCGGTTCTGCGGGATGTTGGCCCGACCGTACACCTTGGTGCCCAGCCCCTTGCCGTTGAAGCTGCGCTGCACCTCGGCAAAGGCAGCCTTGAGCGGCCCGGTAATCGCGTCGGGGAGCTCGATCGGCGCCTCGCCCTCCTCCTCAGCGTCGCCGGGCAGCGCCTTGCCGGCGGGCTCGCCGATCAGCCGCACCACGTCGGCCACCGTCTCGGCGGTCGCCAGCACCAGCGGATCGACCCGCCCGGAGCCGAGGCCCTCCAAGGCCGTCGCCAGCTCGACCCACATCAGCGAGTCAAAGCCCAGCTCCTCGGTCAGTCGCGTGGACAGACCCACAAGGCCCGCCTCGACGCCGGCCACCGCGGCCACCGCCCGCGCCACCGGCGCCGCCACGCCTTCGCCCGCCTTGCCCTTGACGGGCGTGGCTGCGGCGATCTTCTCCAGGAACTTGCGCACATCCTTGCGCTGCACCTTGCGGCTCGCCGTACGCGGCAGGTCGGCGTCGACGAGGTGAATCAGGGCCGGGCGCTGGAAGGCCGGCAGCTCAGACACCGCCTCGCGCAGGGCGGACCGGGCCTTGTCATGCAGCTTGTCGAGGTCGCCCTCTCCCTGCGCCGGGTCGGGCACCGCCAGCAAGCCCAGTCGCTCGCCGCCGCGGGGGTCGGCGAGCCCAACCAGACTGTACTCTTTCACATACCGAATCGAGCCCAGCGTGTTCTCAACATCGTCGAGGTAGATGTTCTCGCCGGAGGCGGCGACCACCACCTCTTTGGCGCGGCCGAGCAGGATCAGCCGCCCGCTGTGATCGAGGCGCCCCATGTCGCCGGTGCGCAGCCAGCCATCCTTGTCGAGGACCTGCGCCGTGGCAGCCTCGTTGCCATAGTAGCCCTTCATCACATTGGGGCCGCGGGCCAGCACCTCGCCCACGCCCTTGTCGTCGGGGTCGCCGATCTTGATCTGTACACCGGGGATCGGCTTGCCGACGTTTCCCGACTTGGAGCCCGGCTTGGGCACCGACACGGTCAGCACCGGCGCGGCCTCGGTGAGGCCGTAGCCCTCGGCCAGCGGCAGCCCCAGGCCCACGAAGAGCTTCTGGGTGTCGGGCGGCAAGGCCGCCGCCCCGCTGATCAGGATGCGGATCGAGCCGCCGAAGCGACTGTGGATGGAGCCAAAGAGCAGCGGGCCCAGGTCGAGGCCGATCGCCCGCCCGAGGCGGGTGTTGGCCGAGAGCAGGTTGTCGAAGGCCAGCTCGAAGAGGGCGCCGCGGTCCTTCACCTGACTGCGAATGCGCCGCTCCAGGAGCTGCCAGAGGGCCGGCACGCCCACCATGCAGGTGATTCGCCCCTCCTTGAGGCCAAAGGAGAGCCGGTCGGCGTTGATCTCGTCGAGGTAGTAGATGCGCGCACCCTGGGAGAGGGGCAGCAACATCCCACAGGTAAACTCAAAGGCGTGGTGCAGCGGCAGCACCGACAGCATGCGGTCTTCGGCGCCCAGGGTGAACAGTCGACTGATGCTGCCCAGCTCGGAGGTGAAGTTCTCATGGGCGAGCATGACGCCCTTGGGATCACCGGTGGTGCCCGAGGTGTAGAGGATGCTGGCCAGATCGGTGCCCTTGGGGGTGATCTCCGGCAAGCGGCCCACCGCCCCGGGTGCCGCCATCTCGGCGAGCTCACGCTTCTCCACCACCAGCTTGTCGGCGAAGGAGGCCCGCGACTTGGCGTCGACCAGGGCGAGCTTCGCCCCGCAGGAGCGCAGGATGGTGGCCTCGGCCTCGGGGGTGAGCCCGGCGTCGAGGGGCACCACCTCGCCGCCGGCTCGGACGATGCCGACCCAGCTGATCACCCTGGCCGGATGGTTCTGTCCGGAGAGGATGACCCGATCGCC
>JBEIQK010000262.1:0-7948 GCA_040376505.1 Alphaproteobacteria bacterium
AGGCGGTGCTCACCGAGCTGCGCGCCGCCGGCCTCGACAGCCTGCCCGGCGGCGGTGCGGAGGTCTTCGCCGATCGCGCCCGCCGCAAGCTCTGCGCCGACAAGGTCAGCGCCGAGGGCTGGCTCGACGTCCACCGCACCGCCCACCGACTGGGCATGAAGAGCAATTGCACCCTGCTCTTTGGCAGCATTGAGACCCTGGCCGAGCGGGTGGATCATCTCCTGCGCCTGCGCGCCCTGCAGGATGAGTCGCTGGCCTGGCAGGCCGCCCACCCCGGCGCCGGCGCCTTCCAGACCTTCATCCCCCTGCGCTTTCACAACGACAACAACGGCCTGCAGAACCTCGCCAGCCCCACCGGCTACGACACCCTGCGCACGGTGGCGGTCAGTCGCCTGCTGCTCGACAACATCCCGCACATCAAGGCTTACTGGCCGATGTTCGGCACCGAGGTGGCCCAGGTCTCCCAGTGGTTCGGCGCCTCCGACCTCGATGGCACGGTTCGCGAAGAGCACATCTACCACATGGCCGGCGCCCGCACCCCCCAGGAGCTGACCCTGGCCGGCCTCATCGAGAGCATCGAGGCGGCCGGCCGCGTTCCCGTCGAGCGCGACACCCTGTACCGGGTGCTGCGCCGCTGCGACAAGCCCGCCGCCCCGCCGGCCCTGTCGCGGGCCCCGGTGGTGGCGCCGGTGGCCTACACCAACGCCCTGCCGCTGATCCGCTACCTCGACGGCGTGCAGGTCAAGCCCGGCCACCCGAGCGAGGTGGCCCGCTGGCTGCAGGCCGGGGAGGTTGACCTCGGTCTGGTGCCGGTGGCCTTCCTCTTTGGCGGCGGCGACTGGCGCATCGTGCCCGATCTGTGCATTGGCTCAGAAGGCCCGGTGGACTCTGTCCTGCTGGTGGCCGAGACCCCGATCGAGGCCTGGACCCACCTGCGCCTCGACGGGGCCAGCCGCACCAGCGCCCTGCTCAGTCGCCTCTTGCTGAGCAAGGGCCCCCTCTTCAAGAAGGTGCGCGCCGACCTCGTGATCGAGGAGGTCGGCATTGGACAAGGCGTGCAGGGCGCCGGCGGCACGGTCGCCGCCCTGGTGATCGGCGATCTGGCCCGGGAGCTCGACCCCCGCTTCACCACCGTCCTCGACCTCGCCCAGATCTGGCGCGACTGGACGGGGCTGCCCTTTGTGTTCGCCGTCTGGGCCGGCAAGCCCGACCTCGACCCCCGCCTCGTCGAGGCGGTGCGGGCCGGTGGACTGAAGGGCCTCGCCGCGCTGGGCGATGGCAGCCTCACCGAGCAGCTCAACGCCGACGACCGGCGCTACCTCACTCAGTCCCTGCGCTACCCGCTGGATGACCGCGCCACGATGGCGCTCACCCGCTTCGCCGCCCTCTGCAAGCAGGCGGGGCTGACCCAGACCGACCAGCTCAGCCTCTACCCGCCGCCAGCGCGGCCTGCCCCCGCCTTGGACGAGCGGCGCCGGGTCGACGCGACCCTGCACCGCGCGGCGCTGGGCGCCCGGCTCACCGTCGAGGAGCTGGCCCTGCTCGACGCTGGCGCCGCCCTGCCCGATCTCGGCGCCGCCGCCACCCTGCGCCGCCGCGCCCTGCTCGACGAGGAGCTGGCCCGCTACGGCGAGACCGGCGGCGAGACCGATCGCAGCTACTGTCACACCCTGCGGCTGGACCCCCGCGCCACGCCGGCCGAGCGGGCCGCCGAGCTGGTGGCGGTGCGCGATCTGCAAGATCAGTCGGCGAGCCTGCGGGCCGTCGCCGTGTTGGCGGCCGAGGGCAGCGCCAGCGCCGTCGACTGGCTGCGGGCAGTGGCGCTCACCCGCCTCGCGATCGACAATGTGCCCCACCTCGTGGCCGCGCACACCGAGGCGGGCATGGGCCTCGCCCAGGCCGCCCTGCACATGGGGGCCGATGACATCGGCCTGGCCGGCCTCACTGTCGAGGATGGCCCCGCGGAGATCGAGCGCAACCTGCGCGCCGCCGGCTTCACCCCCCAGCGCCGCGACAGCGCGTTTCGGGCCGTGGGCGGGCCCCTCACCGAGCCCGATCCCGAAGGTCGGCCCCTCCGTCGACTGAAGGCCGTTTCGCCGAGCCTGGTGCTGTGAACGGTGTCGCGCCGGTCTCCCGCCGGCTGGGGGCCCAGTGGGGCTGGACCGGCCGGGCCCTGGTGCGCGATCTCGTCGTGGAGATCGACGCCTCCGGGCAGGTGCTCTCGATGGAGCAGGAGGCGGGTCAGCCCTCCGGGCTCCTCAGCCCCGGGCTGATCAACGCCCACACCCACCTGGAATTGGGCGCCCGAACGGTGCCCGGCGGGCTGGGATGGTGCCCTGGGTCGCCGCCCTGCTCCGCGGCCGCGGTGAGGACGATGAGCGCGACGCCGCTCGGCGCGGCATTGAAGCCCTGCGCGCGGCCAGCACCGTCGGCGTGGTGGACATCAGCAACACCGGCGCCAGCCTCGGGCCCCTCTCGGAGAGCGGGCTCAGCGCCGCGGTGATGGGCGAGCTGATCGGCTGGAGCGAGGCCCTTTGGGGCCCGGCCCTGGCGCGCATCGGCGACTGGCCCGCGGGAGAGCGGCTGGCGCTTCAGTCGACGCCCCACTCGCTCATCGGCTGCGCGGCCGCCCTGGTGCGCGCCGCCCTTCAGTCCCCGGGTCGGGCGCCGGTGGGCTGGTCGCCGCGACGCACCCTGCACTGTGACGAGTCGCCCGACGACGCCCCGCTGCTTCAGTCCCAGTCCGGCCCCTGGGCCGACTGGCTGCGGGGGATGGGCCGGCCCTTTGAGGCCGTGATCAGCCGGGCCGCCTCGGGGGTCATGGCCCTGGACGAAGCCGGCCTGCTCGATGATCGGCTCGCCCTCGTACACCTCGTCGCCGCCCGGCCTGCAGACCTCGACCGGGTAGCCGCCCGCGGGGCGATGGCGATCCTCTGTCCACGCTCGAACCTGCACATCACTGGCCTCCTGCCGCCGGTCGCGGCGATGGCCGAGCGGGGGATCGGCCTTGCGCTCGGCACCGACTCGCTGGCCTCCAACACCGACCTCGACGTGCTGGAAGAGGCCCGCCTGCTGGCGCGGCGCTTCTCGAGCCTGCCGCGGGCCCTGTGGATGGAGGCGCTGACCGCGGGAGGGGCCACCATCCTCGGCGACCCGGCGCGGGGCCACCTGCGGGTGGGCGCCCGGCCGGGACTGGTGCGCTTCGACCTGCCTGCCACCGATGATCCGCTGCGCGCCTTGCTCCTCGGCGAGCCGGTCGCCCGGGAGTGTGTCTCATGAGCGGTCTGTTCTCGGGCCTCGGCGCCTTCGCCCGCGACATCAAGCTGGCCCACAGCATCTTTGCCCTGCCCTTCGCCCTGGCCTCGGCCTGGCTGGCCGCCCGGGAGACCCCGGTGGGCCTCGCCCAATGGGGGTGGATCCTGGTGGCGATGGTGGCGGCCCGCTCTTCGGCGATGGGCTTTAACCGCATCGTCGATCGCCACATCGACGCCCGCAACCCGCGCACTGCCAACCGGGAGATCCCGGCGGGGCGACTGAGCCTGCCCCTGGCCTGGGGACTGACCGCGGGCAGCGCGGCCCTGGGCATCCTGGCGGCGGCGATGCTGCACCCGCTGGCGCTGTATCTGTCGCCGGTGGTGCTGGTGGTGATCTGGGGCTACTCGCTTACCAAGCGCTTCACCGCTTTGTGTCACCTCGTGCTGGGCGTCGCGCTGGGGCTCGCTCCCCTCTGCGCCTGGGTGGCGTTGACCGGCCAGTTCCACGCCGCGCCGATCCTGCTGGCCCTGGCGGTCTTGACCTGGGTGGCCGGCTTCGACATTCTGTATTCGCTGCAAGACCGCGAGTACGATCGCTCGGTCGGCCTCAATTCCATCCCGGTGGCCCTGGGCGAGGTGGGGGCCCTCTGGGTGAGCGGGCTGCTGCATGTGGGCACGGTGGGTCTGCTGGTGGCCCTGCCCTCGGTGATCGCGCTCTCCTGGCCCTACTGGGTGGGCGTGGCGCTGATCACCGGCGTGCTGGGCTACGAGCACAGCCTCGTGAAGCCGGGGGATCTGTCCAAGCTCGACGCCGCCTTCTTCAGCCTCAATGGCTACGTCGCCCTGCTCTTTTTGGCCAGCGTCATCGCCGCCTCCTGGGCTTAGCCGCCGCGCTGCTGGAGGTCCCAGCAGATCCAGCGCTGGGGCTTGCCGGTCATCGGGGGGCCCCAGGCCGCCGTGAGGGCCGCCACCACCTCGCCGGCGCGCCCGCGGCGCACATAGCGCGGGGTGACGGCGACGAAGCGGAGGCCTCGATCGAGGAGGGTCTGACGGTCGGACGCGGTGAAGGCGGGGGCCGCACCTTCGCCCTCGCTCACCCACTGCAGCAGGGCCACACCGGCGACGGCCTCCTCGCTGCGGTCGGGGGCCATCCAGGGCAGCCAGGGGTGGCCGGGGATGGGCCGACCGTGGAGCAGTTGGGTCAATTGATTGTCCTGGGTGTGCACGCCCAGGTGGCTGATCGGCAGATCCAGCACGGCGCCGGCGCCCGGACGCGCGCCCACCTCCCGCACCTCGGGCCAGTCGGGCAGGGCGAAGCCGCCGCGGGGCCAGTCGCCGGCCTTCTCGTCTTCCCAGATGGCGCTGGCGACGATCAGCGCGGCGAGCCCGCCCGCCAGCGCCCGCTTGCCGCCGCTCCAGAGGCGGTCCACCAGGGCCGCCGCCGCCAGCACCGACACAAAGGAGAAGCCCAAGGCGAGGCGGGCCGGCGAGTGAAACCAGCCCAGGATCGGCAGCCCCTGCAGATGGGCCTGGGGGCCCCAGATGCCCAGATCGCCGCGCGACCAGAGGCCGGGCGTGGGCCCAATGGCCAGCAGCAGGGAGAGCAGCAGCCCCACCCCAACGGCAGCGAGGAGGCGCCGCTCTTTGGGCAAGGCCCAGGGCAGGGCCAGCATCGCCACCAGCGCGAGACGGGTGGGCTGCCGCCCCATGCCGAGCAGCCAGGCGCCGAGCAGCAGCGACTGATCGGCGGCGTGATCGAGCAGGGCCGCCCCTTCATCGGCCGCCCGCACCGCGAGGCTGCGCCACAAAAACAATCCCACCCAGGGCGCCGCGGCCGCGGCACCGACGACCCCCAGCGCCCCCAGGCGTCGACCCCAGTCCGCGACGAGTCCGCCCTGCCAGGCGGCGCCCGCCAGCACCACGAGGCCGGCCCCCCCGAGGTAGACCCCCTGCTCCCAACCCGACACAAAGGTGAGCGCGCCAGCGAGGCCGCCCAGGACCGGGGCCCAGCGCTGGTTTCCACGCAGGGTCCAGAGCAGACCGGACAAGGCGAGGCAGAGGGGCCCGAAGCCGGCGTGCTCGGGGCGGCCGTCCATCGCGTTGTAGAGCACCCAACCGTCGAGCTGCAGCAGCAGTCCCATCAGGGCGGCGGCCCCCCGCGACAGGCCCATCGCCCGCCCGAGCGCCACCCCGCCGACCCCGGTGCCCACCAGGAGCAGCGCCAGGGCGCCGCTGTAGCCGAGGTGGGGCGCAAGGTCGAACAGTCGGCAGAGGGCCACGCCGAGCAACGTGTGCAGCCAGCCGCCATAGACCGCGATCAGGTCGACGCCGCCGGGGAAGCCGACCAGCTCAGAGCGGGTCGGGTCTCCCAATGTGCCATTGTGCACAGCCCAGACATGGCTGACCAGATCGCCGGTGCGCCGCCCCAGCGCCAGGTGGCCGGCCCCAAAGAGCCAGCCCGCCGGCAGCAGAAGGCTACCCAGATAGGGCGCTACATGCCGCAGAAGGACTCCGGGTAGGTGACCTCGTTGTTGTCCTCGAAGCACTCGGTGAGGATGCCCACGCCCAGGCCGTCATCGTCGACCCGCAGGGTGAAGCCACCCGCCCCCATCTCGGCCAGCGGCACCACAAATTCGCCGCTCACCGCGCTCGTCCCCATCGCCACCGTCGGCACCACCGCCGTGCTGTGCAGGGTCTCTACGCCGGTCGCGTCGAGCATGTACAGGGCGATCACCGTCTCCTGCTCGGTGTCGAGGCCGCCGGGGTTGGCCACCTGGTAGGTGATGCCCACGGTGCCGATCTCCACATCGCAGGAGGAGACACAGACATCGATCAGCGAGACGGTGAGGTCGCCGACGCCGGGGATGTCGGCCGAGGGCCGGCCGCGGAAGATGTTGTAGGCCAGCCAGGAGGGCGTGGGGCTGGTGGGCAGCGAGCCATCGGAGTTCTGGTTGCTGGCCGCGAAGTCGTGGATGCCCCAGGTCGGCCCGGCCGCCGGCCAGCCCGAGCCGCCGTGGCCGAAGACGGTCATCATGCCGTAGGAGCCCGAGCTGTTGACAACCAGCATCTCGGCCGAGCCGTCATTGTCGACGTCGCCGATGGTGGGGGTCTCGAAGTAGGTGACCGAGCCATGGGTGCGGTTCTCGTAGAGCACCGTGCCGCTGGCGCCGTCGTAGACGCGCAGGGCCACCTCATCGGCGAAGATGACCTCGTAGATCGAGTCTCCGTTCATGTCGAAGACGGCGCAGCCGGCGGCCCCGGAGCTGTCTTGCATCGTCTTCGTCCACAGGGCCGTGCCGTCGTGGTTGAAGGCCGAGAGCTTGTTGCCATTCGGCGCGATGATCTCCACCATGCCGTCGCCGTCGATGTCGCCGGCGCAGGGCGGGCCGGGATTGGGCACGCCCAGTGCGGCCTGCCAGGCCAGGGTGCCGTCGTGGTTGTGGACCTTGAGCCCCTGGCCGCAGGAGAAGGCCACCTCGGCCTCGCTGTCGCTGTCGATGTTCTGAATCGAGGAGAAGCAACTGTAGGCCGAGCCCGTCGCCGTGGTCGACCAGCGGCGGGTGCCATTGGGGGCGAAGACCGAGTCGCCCAGCACCACCTCCTGCTGGCCATCCAGGTCGAGATCGCCGACGGCGGGGGTGCGCCAGTAGGCGGCGTTCACCGGCGCCAGCGTGGCCACCGGGGCCCCCGTCGCGCCGTCGACCACCGCGTTGTCGCAGATCACCTCGACATCGCCGTCGGCGTCGAGGTCGGCCAGGGTACAGACCGGGTAGAGGAAGGAGTAGGTCGACGACGAGACCCACTTGGGCGTGCAGGTGCCATACAGCGCCATCACCTTGCCGTCGGTCATCGGGCCGACGATCTCGTTCTTGCCGTCGCCGTCGATGTCGCCGATGGCCACGCCGCCGTCGTTGCGGAAGCCAGCGCGTGAACAGTGCAGCCCGCTGCCGTCGCCCGACACCAGGAAGAGCTTGCTGCTGTAATAGCCGGTAAACGCGATGTCGGGCATGTCGAGGTCATCGATGACGCCGTCGCCATTGTCATCGGTGAGCTGGCCGAAGACGGGGCTCACCACCGAGTAGTCGGTGCCCGACGCGCGGTACTCCCACTCCAGCCCGACATCCCAGGGGTCGGCCACCTCGCCCGGATCGTAGGCGGCGCAGGCATCCTCCAGTTCGACCGTGCCCGCGGCGGCGCCGTCGGCGGTGCAGGCGTCGTCGAGGCAGTCGGCGATACCGTCGGCGTCGACATCTTCAAAGCCCTCGTCGACCTCGCCGTCGCCGTCGTCATCGACGCCATTGCAGACCTCGTCGATGGTGGGCACGCTGGTGTCGATGGGCTCGCTGGTGTCTTCGTCGGGGATGGCGGTGTCGGGGCCGGGCTTGCCCTCTTTGTCGCCCACCAGCTCATACTCAGAGCAGGCCAGGAGGAGGGAGGGCAGCAGCAGGAGCAGACGCATGGGGACCTCACGCGGGCAAGGTAGCCGACGGCGCGGCGCTCCGCCGGCCCAAACCGGCGTGCAGCGAGGCGGTTATTCGGACCCGCCGCCGAGGTGACCATGATCCGCGCGCTCCAGGCCATCGACGCCCCTGCCCTCTCCGCGCTCTTCGCCGACGCAGGCGCCGCCTGCGGCCTGTTCACCGATCCAGCCCCTGGCTGGCTGGCGAGCCCGAGCGGCGATGAGGATCACACCC
>JBEIQK010000398.1:0-5892 GCA_040376505.1 Alphaproteobacteria bacterium
AACGCCCCCTGCATCGTGTTCATCGATGAAATCGATGCTGTCGGTCGTCAGCGGGGTGCAGGCCTCGGCGGCGGCAACGACGAGCGGGAGCAGACCCTCAACCAGCTGCTGACAGAAATGGACGGCTTTGAGGGGAACACCGGCATCATCATCGTCGCCGCCACCAACCGCCCCGAGACCCTCGATCCCGCCCTGCTGCGGGCCGGCCGCTTCGATCGGCAGGTGCTGGTCGATCGCCCCGACGTGAAGGGCCGGGAGGCCATCCTCAAGGTCCACGCCCGCACCTTGCGACTCGCCCCCGAGGTCGACCTCTCGGTGGTGGCGCGCATGACCCCCGGCTTCGCGGGCGCCGATCTGGCCAACACCTTGAACGAAGCGGCCCTGCTGGCCGCCCGCCGCGATCGCACCCAGATCGAGCTGGAGCACATCGAGGCCGCCGTGGAGCGCATCGTCGCCGGCCTCGAAAAGAAGAGCCGGCGCCTCGGCGAGAAGGAGCGCAGCGTCGTCGCCTACCACGAGGCCGGCCACGCCATCTGCGCCGCGGCCTGACCCGGCGCCGACCCCGTTCAGAAGATCAGCATCATCCCGCGCGGCATCGGGGCCCTTGGCTACACGCTGCAGACGCCGATGGAAGACCGCTACCTGATGGCCAAGCGCGAGATGCAGGCTCGCCTCGTGGTGCTCTACGGCGGGCGCATCGCCGAGCAGGTGGTCTTTGGCGAGATCACCACTGGGGCCAGCGACGACATCCGCAAGGCCAGCGACCTCGCCCGCCGGATGATTCAGGAATTCGGCATGAGCGATCGCCTCGGCCCGATCGACTACGGCGGCAGCCGGCCAGGCCCGATGGGCATGGGCGCTGCGGTGCGCGACATCGCGCTCTCCGAGAAGACCGCCGAGTCGGTCGATGAAGAGGTGCGCCGCGAGCTGGAAGACGCCTGGCGGCGCGCGCACCAGATCCTGATCGGCCGGCGCGATCTCCTCGATCGGATGGCCCGGCACCTGCTCGACAAGGAGGTGCTTGAACGCGATGATCTGGCCACCTTCCTGGCCGAGGTCCCCGCGATCGACCTCACCGAAGAAGTGCCGCGGCCCGCGCCTGCGGTATGAGCGGGGCCCGCCTCGATGGAGCGCCCAGCCATGGTCACTGATCTTCGCGCCTTCCTCGACATCCTCCGCGCTGAGCGTGAGCTGGTCGAGATCGACGAGCCCTGCGATCCGATCCTGGAGATCCCCGAGATCCACCGGCGGGTGATCGCCGCCGGCGGCCCGGCCTTGCTCTTCAAGCGGCCGATCGGCGGCGACTTTCCGGTGGTCACCAACCTCTTTGGCACCAAGAAGCGGGTGGACCTGGCCTTTGGCAACCGCCCCCTCGACTTTGTGCGCCAGGCCGCCCGCCTGCCCCAGGAGCTGGTGCCCCCCTCCTTCGGCAAGCTTTGGGAGAAGCGCGACTTCTTTTGGCAGGCCACCAAGCTCGGCATGACCGAGCAGCGCAGCGGCCCCGTGATGGAGGTCGACGCCGCGCCGATGTTGAGCCGCATCCCGATGCTGCAGGGCTGGGCCGACGATGGCGGCGGCTTTGTCACCCTGCCGCTGGTCTATACCGAGCACCCCGACGGCCACGGCCACAACCTCGGCATGTACCGCATCCAGCGCCACGACGACCGCACCACCGGCGTGCACTGGCAGATCGGCAAGGGCGGCGGCTTTCACCACCACGTCGCCGAGGAGCGCAACCAGGCCTTGCCGCTCACCCTGATGGTGGGCGGCCCGCCGGCCCTCATCCTCTCCGCCATCGCCCCCCTGCCCGAGAATGTGCCCGAGCTGCTGCTGGCCAGCCTGCTGATGGGCGACAAGGTGCCGCTCGTGCGCCACAAGGATCACCCCCTGCCGATGGTGGCCACCGCGGAATTCGCCATCCTCGGCAGCGTGCCCCCAAAGGTGCGGCGCCCCGAGGGCCCCTTCGGCGACCACTACGGCTACTACTCGCTGCAGCACGACTACCCCGTGCTCAACGTGAGCCGGGTGATGCACCGCAAAGACGCCATCTGGCCGGCCACCGTCGTCGGAAAGCCGCGCCAGGAGGACTTCTTCATCGGCGACTACCTCCAAGAGCTGCTGAGCCCGCTCTTCCCGGTGGTGATGCCCGGCGTGCGCGACCTGTGGAGCTATGGCGAGACCGGCTTTCACGCGCTGGGCGCCGCCGTCGTGCGCGACCGCTTCGGCCGCGAGGCCATGCAACACGCCTTCCGCATCCTCGGCGAGGGGCAGCTCGCCCTCACCAAGTTCCTCCTCGTGCTCGACGAGCCGCGCGACCTGCGCGACTTCAAGGGCACGCTCACCCACCTGTTGGCCCGCTTCAAGCCCGAGACCGATCTGTACATCGTCGGCAACCTGAGCCTCGACACCCTGGACTACACCGGGCCCTCGATCAACCACGGCTCACGCGGCGTCATGCTGGGGGTTGGGCCGGCGATTCGCACGCCGCCGTCGGCCTTCTCGGGCAGCCTGCCGGGCGGCCTTCGCAACGCCGTGGCCTTCTGCCCCGGCTGCCTCGTGGTCGACGGCCCCTCCTACGAGGCCGATCCCAGCTACGCCGACCGCCTGATCGGCCAGCTCCCCGACTGGGTGATGGTGGTGCTGGTCGACGACGCCCAGCGCACCGTCACCAGCGAGGCGCGCTTCTTGTGGACGGTCTTCACGCGCTTTGAGCCGGCCGGCGACATCCACAGCAGCAAGCGCGTGGTGCGCAACCATGTGGTGCACGAGGGCTCCGTCATCTTCGACGCCCGCATGAAGCCGGGCTACCCCGGCGAGCTCTTCTGCGATCCGGCCACCGCCGCCACCGTCGACCGACGCTGGCGCGACTACTTTCCCGGCGGCGGCGTGGAGATGGGCGACGGAGACTGGACCCGATGAGCAACACGCGCGCGACCGACCTCCAAGAACGCATCGCCTGGCTGGAGCGCCAGCTCCAGTCGCTGGACTCGGTGGTGCGCGAGTTGGGCGACGAGATGCTCTTCTTGCGCCGCGAGGTGCAGCGCCTCGACGCCGAGCGCCGAGGCGACACCGAGCACGACGACGATCCCGAGACCGCCTAAAGGCCCAGCATGCCCTTCTTCAGGCTCTCGGAGGGAGGATTGGGGCCCAGGTAGATGGTCCACAGGGCGCGCATGAAGTCGGCGCCCTCGATGGTGCCTTTGTCTTTGCCCTTGACCTTCACCTGGGTGCCCTTGCCGGGCACATAGTCGAAGACGACCTCATCGCCCGAGTGCACCAACTCCATGGAGGTGGCGAGGCGGTTCATGCGGTCGGCCACCGCGGCGGCGTTCGGCAGCTTGGCCATCGCTTCGGAGAAGGCCTCCTTCTGCTGCTCGACCGTGACGGTCTCGTAGATGAAGTTGAGCTGGATGCGCTTGGGCACGTCGGCGTCGACCGCCTTGCTGGCCTGGCTGGTCTTCTGGGGCAGGTAGAGGCTGCCCACATAGACGTCGATGACGATCTTCTCGCGCAGGCCCATGCCGTTTAGGGCCAGCGCTTGGCCGCCCACGGTGACCTGGTCAGGGACCTTGACGCCGGCCAGCTCTCCGGCCTGGGCGAGGTTGAGGGCAGCGAGCAACAGCAGCATCATGCACGGCTCCGACGGCGGGTGAGGAGGGCGAAGAGCCCGAGGAGGAGTCCCGAGGCGCCTCCTACGCCACCAGACGCGCAGCCGCAGCCTTCCTTCTCGGCGCTCTCGGCGGGGAGCACTTCGAAGGCGCCGGGGAGGAGGGCGGAGCTGCCGTCGTCGAGCACCACCTCGACGTCGTGGACGCCCACGGGCAGGGTGGTGGGGGTGCGGCCCGACAGGGTCTCCTCGTTCAGGCGGCTCTGGCCGACGATGGGGATGCCGCCGATGCGGGCCTCGGCGCCGCTGGCGAAGCCCGTGCCGAGGATGACGATGTCGATCGCCTGGCCCTCGATCACCGAGGTCGGCGTCACCTGGGTCATCGTGAAGGCGCCGTCGGCGTCGGTGTCGCCATCGGCGTCGCTGTCCGAATCGGCGTCGGCGTCGGCGTCGGCGTCCGACTCACCGCCGCCCGGATCGATGTCGTCGCAGCCCTCGTCGGCCACGTTGTCGCCGGTGATGCACAGGCGCATGATCCAGTCGCCGGTGAGGCCGAGCGTGCTGGACTTGTGCCACTTCGAGCCCGTGCCGATGTCGGCGTAGATGTAGTTGCGGTCGGAGTGGTCCATGCCGCCCGCGTCGCGGGCGATCGCCGGGTAGCCATCGTGGGCGTCGAGGCAGACGCCCACGCCCACGTTGCCCGACTCGATGAGCGGCAGGTCCAGCTCGAGATCGGCGATGGTCAGCTCGTTGAAGGCGTCGTCGGCGCCGGTGATCGCGGCCCCTTCACCGGCGATCAGGTCGGCGCCGTTCATGTCGGTGCCGCTCTGGCTGTAAAAGTTGACCGAGAAGATCTCCTGGCTGGAATTGCCGCCGACCAGCATCCGCACCGCGGTGAGCTCGAAGGGGTACTCGCCGCTGTCGGGCACGTAGACCGAGCCCCAACACTCGTCCATCGCGAAGCCGCCCTGCACGCCCGCATCGGCGCCCTCGGCGAAGTCATCGTTGATGAGCCAGCGCGAGCCGGCCTGGGTGGGGGCGGCGAGGAGGAGGAGCAGGGCGATCATGGGGTCATCCTGAGCTGCAGGGGAGGGGAGGGCTCAGCGGCCGGGGAGCTTGGGCGCTGGGGCGGCGACGGGCAAGGGCTCGGCGCTCTTGTTGATCGGGGTGGCCACAGGGATGGGATTTCCCTGCTCATCGAGGGCGGGCGCTGCGGCGGGCGGCGGGGGGAGGGCCGCGACGGCGGCGGCGACGGCGTCGGAGAGGGCGGTGACCTCGGCCTGCAGCGCCTTGGCGTCGCCACGGCGGCCGAGGTGGCCGGCGAGGCGCCCGAAGGCGTACTCCAGGGCCAGGGTGGCCGCCGGATCGTGGGCCCGGAGCACCGGCTCGATCGGGGTGAACTGCTCGGCGTAGGCCTGCCCCACCACCGAGATGGCGGCCTCGCGCTGATCGGCGCCCCAGAGCGCCGGCACCTGGGCCAGCGCCTGCTGAAGCGCCACGGCGTGGGCGGCAGGGCTCAGCGCCACGACGGGCGGCGCGGATTCCGGCGCCGGCGGCGGATCGCAGGAAAGCGCCAGGAGGCCGACGCTGACGGCGATCACCACCCGCCAGCCCGCCCGACGTTGCGGAGGCTTCACCCTTGACCGGTCCTGCTTGTGTGTAGACTTGGGCAACAACGGAGCCTTGCTCATGAAGTTCGAACGGTTCACCGTGAAGGCGCGGGAGGCCATCGCAGACGCGCAGGCCCTCGCAGGGAAGCTCGGAAATCCCGAGATCCGGCCCCATCATCTTCTCACGGTCCTGCTCACGCAAGACAAAGGAGTGGTGGAGTCGCTGGTCAAGCATGTGGGTATTCCGCTCGACCAGCTTCGGCGCGAGTCGGCGGCCCTCCTCGATCGCCTCCCAAAGGTCTCCGGCGGCTCAAAGGCCGGCGTCTCCCGGCAGCTTGAGGGCGTCTTCACCGCCGCCGACGCGATCGCCCGCGAGTTGGGCGACACCCACGTCGCCAGCGAGGTGCTCTTCGTGGCGATCGAGAAGGTCGATGACGGCACCCGCCAGCTCATGCGCGACCACGGCCTCAACCAGAGCCGCCTCATCGAGGCCCTCAAGCAGCTCCGCGGCGGCCAGAGCGTGAAGGGCGAAGAGGCCGAGAAGAACTACGAGAGCCTCGGCAAGTACACCCGCGACCTCACCGCCCAGGCCCGCGAGGGCAAGATGGACCCGGTGGTTGGCCGCGACGAAGAGGTGCGCCGCACGCTGCAGGTGCTCAGCCGCCGCTCGAAGAA
>JBEIQK010000979.1:0-2142 GCA_040376505.1 Alphaproteobacteria bacterium
CCGCAGGATCGCGACCTGCCTTCCCAGGTGTTGGGAAGGGTCTCCGCAGGATCGCGACCTGCCTTCCCAGGTGTTGGGAAGGGTCTCCGCAGGACCGCGACCCCCTTTCCCAGGTGTTGGGGAAGGTCTCCGCAGGACCGCGACCTCCCTTCCCAGGTGTTGGGGAAGGTCTCCGCAGCGCTGCGACGGGTCTCCTCAGGTGTTGGCGAAGATCGTCGCTGGAACGACAACTGTTTTTGTTAATGGAGGTGAGGGGCATCGAATTCGCGCGACCCATACCCGTCGGTGCTGGGGAGGGGCGCCGGAGGAGAGCCAACCCGGTCGTGCCGGGGGTGGCGCGCGTTGACGCAAGAGCGCCAACCTGGTTCTGAGGGACACGCGGCACTTCGCCGCGCGCTCGCGCCCTGTTCTGAGGCGCTCGAACCGCAGTGGTGGGCCTTGGCGGCCGAATGGGGCGCGGCGCTGGCCAAGGTGGAGGCGATCATCGCCGACTGTCCGTGGGCAGACTTGCTGAAAGGTCAAGATGGCTAAACTCGTGACAGGACGCTCAGCCGGGATGGCGTCGCGGCGCCGATCTCCGCGGGGCCGGGGGCCCTGGCATGGGCCTTGCGCAAGGCCCCGCCGCGAGGCGCCCGTGCTCGACCCCATCAGCCCCCTCTTTGTCCAGCGTCACCGCCCCACCCTTCGCTGGCTCCGCCGCTGCTTTCCGGCGGTGCCGGCCCAGGACCTCGAAGAGGCGGCCAGCCAGGCCTGGCTGGAGATGCTGGCCGCCCAAACGCCGAGCCGGCGCCTCTTGCGGCTGATCGCCTGGCGGCAGGTGCGTGGCGGTTGTCGGCGCCTCGCCCTGCGCCGGGCCTCGGGAGTAGCGTGGACGGAGGACCTGGAGCCCCGCGCGCCGCCGGGCCAGCCCTGGGTGGTGGGCCTCGCCGCGCGCCTGGAGCGGGCCTTTGTGGAGGTGGGTCGACTGGGCGGGCACCAGGGGTCGCTCCTGCAGGCTGCCGTCGCCGAGGCCGTTCGGAGCGGGGAGGCCGATGGCCTCGTGGCCGCGCGCCTGGGTCTGCGGCGGGAGCAGGTGAACCGGGGGCGCCAGGCCCTCCGGCGGGCGCTGCTGGAGGGGGTGGACTGAGGAGGGGGTCGGCGCAGGAAGGCCCCCAGGGCGCTGGCGCCGTGGGTGTTCTGGCGTCGGTTCGGGTGCTATAGGGGGCGCATGCACCTGCGCCTCTCCGAGCCCCTCGGCATCGACCCCTGCGTGGACATCGTGATCCACAAGCTCTTCGGCGATCCCGCGCATGAGGCGGTGCTGCTCAACTTCTTAAACGCGGTGCTCGCCTGGCCCGTCCCGGTGGTGCGGGCGCGGGTGCGAAACCCCTTCACCCCCGACCTCTACAAAGGTCAGCGCGGCCTCATCCTCGACATTCGCGCCGAGGATGAGCAGGGTCGAATCTACCAGATTGAGATGCAGCGCCGCAATGACACGGCGCTGCCCCAGCGCATGTTGTGGAGCTGGTCGCGGGTTTATGGCGCCGAGTTGGGCAAGGGCGAAGACCACGCCGAGCTCCGGCCGGTGATCGCGGTCTGGATCTGCGAGACCGACATCTTCCCCGCATCGGCCCAGGCCCACCTCCGCTTTCAGATGCGGGAGGAGCGGGAGGGCTTCCTCCTGCATGGCGACGCCCAGATCGACGTGCTGCAGCTCCGCCGCTGGTGGAGGTCGCGCACGGACATCCTCGCCTCGAAGGTGGGGGCGTGGTTCTGGTTTTTCAACGAGGCCGAGGCGTGGACCGAGGTCCCCGCCGAGATTGTCAGTCCCACGATGGAGCAGGCCATGGAGATCCTCCACGACTTTCGGAAGGACACGTACTTGAACGATCTCTACCGGGGCCGCGCCGAGGCAGAGCGGGTGGAGCGCGGCGCCCAAAAGGCGCTGGAGCGGGCCCTGCGGGCGGAGGAGGAGGAGCGGCGGCAGAAGGAGGAGGAGCGGCACCTGAAGGAAGAGGAGCGGCGGCAGAAGGAGGCAGCGCTCCTAGCCAAGGAGGCTGCGCTTCAACGTGAGGCCTCCGCGCTCGCTGAGGCAGAGCGGCTCCGGGCGCTGCTCCTGGCCGCGGGGATTTCGCTTCCCGACCCGCGTTGAGTCGACAGGAG
>JBEIQK010000327.1:0-6843 GCA_040376505.1 Alphaproteobacteria bacterium
GGCCAGCCCCATGTGGTCGTACTCAAAGTAATTGGCGATGTCGGTGATGGTCTTGTCTTTGCTGTACTCGTCGTCCCAGGAGTTGAAGTCGACCACGGTGACGTCGAACTTCTGTTTGCGGAACTCTTCGAAGGCGGCGCTCTCGTCGCTGATGAAGATCCAGCGCTGCTTGCCCAGGTTGTAGTGGTTCGGCCGCACCTGGGTGGTCCAGGAGAAGGGGTTCTGCACCAACTCGATGGGCTTTTCGGGGTCGTACTCTTCGGGGGGGTAGTAGTAGGGCCCCGTCCCTGGGCCGGGCACGCGGATCTTGTTGAAGACCTCGGCGAAGCCGGGCTTGCCGGGCTCGGTGTTGAACTTGGCCTCGCCCAGCTTCTCGGCGTAGCGGGGGATGGCCTCTTGAATCCAGCCCTTGTTGAGGATGCGCAGGGTGGTGCCCACCACATACACGCCCTTCCAGTAGACTTTTTTGTACTTGACCACGACCGTATACGAATCGGGCGTCGTGACGCTCTCGACGTCTTCGAAGTCGCCGCGCAGGCTGTCGGCCTCGACCTTGGGGTCGCGCATCACGTCGAAGCTGAACTTGACGTCAGCCGAGGTGAAGGGGCGGCCGTCGGCGAACTGTACACCTTTGCGCAGCTTGTAGGTGTAGGTCAGGTGGTCGTCGGAGACCTCCCACGAGGTCGCCAGGGAGGGGACGACATTGGGCGGCGAGTCGGGGTCCACCTCGATGAGGCGATCGAGGATGTACTTGGTGATCGTCGAGGTGTCGCCCTGGTTGGTGGTGTAGAAGTTGAGGGTGCCGGGCGGCTCGGTGCGGCGGTTGGTGTAGACATCGCCCTGGGGGCGCGGCTTGTCGGCCAGGGTGCGCGGCGCGCCGGGGGCCGCACCTTCGACGCAGGTGATGTCGGCGCTGGCGCCGCCAAAGCCGGTGGCCTTGGCGCCCGAGGGCTCCAGGGGCGCGCAGTCGGTCGCCACCGCCGCGGAGGCCGCGCTGCTGCCGCTGATTGTGCCCGCGCTGGTGCCGCCCTCGACCGCCTTGCGGGTGGCGATCACCTGCTGTTCGAGGCGGTCCATCGCGCAGGTGTTCATCAAGGAAGCCAGGATGACGCCTCCCATCATCACGAGGCTGCCGACTTGGAGCTTGGTGTTGGTGTCCATCTGCGCGGTACCTGCAATCGCTAAAGGGTCATGGGTAGGGGGCTGCGGCGGCGCCGGTTGGGGCCCGGTAGCCCGTTCAAGGGGGGCTGCGCAGGGGTGATCAGAGCTTGGGGATGCGCAGCTTGCTGGTCATCAAGGTTCCGCTCACAAAGTACAGGAGCACGAGGGGGTGCAGGGTGGCGGGCCCGATTCGCACCGATCCCAACCAGAGGTTCTCCCAGACGGCGTCCATGTTGTAGGCGATGGCGAGGATGCCGACGAGGAGCAGGCTGGTGGGGATGGGCGTGCCTTCAAAGTACTTGACCTTGCCGGTGTTCTCGTCGGCCAGGGCCTCGGCGGTGACGTTGAAGCGGGCGAGGCGGCCGATGCCCGAGCAGACGAAGTAGATCAGCACCAGGGCGTCCCAGCCGCCCCGCATGCCGACCGTCCAGCCCAGCACGGCCGGCGCCACGCCAAAAGAGACAATGTCGGCCAGAGAGTCGAGGTCGGCGCCGTAGGGGCTGCTGCGCTTGCGCCATCGGGCGACGAAGCCGTCGGCGACGTCGAAGAGCATCGCGAAGGGCAGCAGGATGAGCGCGCCGGTGAGCCATTTTCCCTGGTGATCGTCCTCCAGGTAGTTGAGGCAGAGGAAGATCGAGCCGGTGCCGCAGGCCGCGTTGGCCAGGGTGATGAAGTCGGCCAGCACAAAGGAGCGGATCAGCTCAAAGGGCTTGGGCCGGGGCGGCTTGGGCGGGTGCGGGGTCGGGGCGGCGGTCATCGTTCCTCGGAGGGCGGGACCTGCATCATGCCACGCGGCGGCCGGGTCGGGGATAAGCGGGCGGCGGAGGTGCGGGTTGCGCGTGACGATCCTGGGGGCCGGCTCTTGGGGCACGGCGCTGGCGATTCAGGCCGTGCGGGCGGGCGGGCAGGTGACCCTTTGGGATCACCAGGCCGCGCGGGCCGCGGAGATGCAGGCCAGCCGCGAGAACCGTCGCTACCTGCCGGGGCTGCAATTGCCCGAGGGGCTCGTGGTGGAGGGCGACCTCAGCCGGGCCCTCGATGGCGTGGACATCGCGCTCTTCGCCATCCCCAGTCAGTCGATGCGCGGCGTGCTCGAAGCTGCGGCCCCCCACCTGCCCGCGGGCGCCCAACTGGGCTGCGCCAGCAAGGGCATCGAAGAGGGGAGCCTCCTCACCATGGCCGAGGTCTTCGAGGATGTCTTTGGCGCCGAGCGGGTGGCCGACGGGTGCTTCCTCGCTGGGCCCTCCTTTGCGCGGGAGGTCGCTGAGGATCAGCCTACGGTCGTCGTCGTCGCCGGGCGCAACGCCACGGCCGCCGACCGCTTCGCCGGCGCCTTTCATGGCGGGCGGTTTCGGGTGTACCACACCGATGACATCGTCGGCGCCGAGCTCGGCGGGGCGCTCAAGAACCCGCTGGCCATCGCCTGCGGGGCGGCCGACGGCATGGGCTTTGGCCTCAACGCCCGCGCCGCGATCATCACGCGCGGCCTCGCCGAGATCTCGCGCCTCGCCGTCTTCCTTGGGGCCAACCCCCTCACGCTGGCGGGCCTCGCCGGCGTCGGCGACGTGGTGCTGACCTGCACCGGCGACCTCTCCCGCAACCGGCGGGTGGGCATCGGCCTGGGTCAAGGCAAGAGCCTGCCGCAGGTGCTCGGCGAATTGGGGCAGGTGGCCGAGGGGGTCATCACCGCCCGCAGCGGCCTGATGCTGGCCCGCAAGCACGGCGTTGAAGTGCCGATCATCGAGCAGATCTACCTCGTGCTGCATGAGGGCAAGTCGGTCGACGCCGCCCTGCGCGACCTCCTCGGGCGCCAACGTCGGGCCGAGCGCGATGCCCTGACAGCCGCCGCGCTGACGACGAAATAGGGGGGGCCGCCATGAACGAGCACGCGCTTCGCCAGTTGATGATCAAGATCGCCCACCTCTGCTACGAGCGGCACCTGCTCGTGGCGATGGACGGCAACCTCTCGGCCCTGCTCCCGGGCGGCCAGGTGCTCTGCACCCGCGCCGGCTGTCACAAGGGGCTGCTCACCGACGATGACCTCGTGGTGGTCGATCGAAAGGGGCAGGTGGTCCGCGGCAGCGGCAAGGCCACCTCCGAGATCTTCATGCACCTCGCCTGCTACGAAGAGCGGCCCGACATCCGCGCCGTGGTGCACGCCCACCCGCCGATCGCGGTGGCCTTCACCATCGCCAACCTAAGCCTCGCCCGCTGCATCCTGCCCGAGGTGGTGCTCACCCTGGGGGTGGTGCCCACCATCGACTACGCCACCACCGGCACCCACACCCTGGCCGACAAGCTGCGCCCCTATGTGCGCAAGCACGACGCCGTGCTGATGGACCGCCATGGCGCGGTCTGCCTCGGCAAAGACCTCCTCACCGCCTTTTGCAACCTCGAGACCCTCGAGCACACCGCCCTCATCACCAAGACCGCCCGCGATCTGGGCGGGGTCAAGGAGCTGCCGCCGGACGAGGCCGAGAAGCTGCGCAGCCTCGGCCTCAAGCGCTATGGCGGGCCGCCGGAGGCCGTCGCCCTGGCCGACGCCCCCGGCGCCGATCTGCCGCCGGCCTGCACCGGCTGCTCGGGCTGCGCGAGCCCCTCTCCCGCGGGAATTGGCGCGCCCTCGGGCCTCCAGGTGGCCCGGGTGGTGAGCGAGGCCCTCAAGGCGGCGGAGCGCCCGGCGGTGCCGGCCAGCCCGAGCCCGAAGGCGGCGCCGGTGGTGCACACCGCCTCGCCCAAGGCGCAGCTGGAAGACGCGATGGTGGAGGAGGTCCTGCGGGCCCTGGCGGGCGGGCGGTGAGCGACGCTGCGCGGCCCTGGCTCCGCTGGATCGCCGATGCGCCCTGGGTGATCGCGGGGCTCGCAGCCTTGGGCTTGCTGCTCTACACGGCGGCCGGGCGCTACGACTACCCCTACGACATCGAGTGGATGGAGGGGGGGCTGCTCACCCACGCCTGGCGGGTGCGCGAGGGCCTGCCCCTCTACGTTGAGCCCAGCGTCGACTTCGTGCCCTTCATCTACCCGCCGCTCTATGCCTGGGTGCTGGGCACCTTGGGGCATGTCTTCGAGCTGGGCTACCCGCTTGGCCGCCTCCTCTCGCTCGCGGGCAGCCTCGCCGCGGCGGGGGCCTTGGTGGCGGCGGTGCGGGTCGAAGGGGGTCGCTGGGCGGTCGGCCTGGGGGCGGCGGGGCTCTTCCTCTCCACCTATGAAGACGGCGGCACCTTCTTCGATCTGGTGCGCATCGACGGCCTCTTCGTCGGCCTGATGGGCTGGGCGCTGGTGGCGATGCGGGCCGGCTGGGTGCGGGCCGGCGGGCTGCTGCTCACCGCCGCCTACGCCACCAAGCACAACGCCGCGGCCTTCGGCCTGGTGCCCCTGGTGTGGCTGTGGGTCAGCGCCGGGCGGGCCACGGCCCTGCGCTTCGCCGCCTGGAGCCTGATCCCGGCCCTGCTCTTCACCGGCGGCATGATGTTGGAGGGTGATGGGCTCTTCCTCACCTACATCCTCGGCGTGCCGGCCACCCATGGCATCGACGGCGGCCGGGCCTTTCCCCAGTCGCAGATCGAGCTGTGGCAGGCGATGCCCTGGCCGCTCACCCTCGCCCTGTTGGGCGGGCTGTGGGCGGTGGTGAAGGACGCCCGCCAGCGGCAGCCGCCCAGCCTGCCCGCGGCCTACTGGATCGGCCAGGCCGTGGTGATGCTGATCCTCTGCGCGCTGATGCGCGGCCACACCGGTGGCTTCGTAAACGTGCTGATCCCCGGCTTTTGGATGGGGGCTGCGGCCGTGGGCCTGTTGGCAACCGGGCTCTCCCGCCGGGGGCCGGCGCCGCTGATCCTGGGCCTCTTCGGCCTGCTGGTGGCGGCCCAGGTCTGGCTCGACCGCTGGGAGGTGAGCCGGCACACCCCCACCGCGAAGGATCGCGCCGCCGGCGCCGCCGTGGTCGAGGCGATCGCCGGGCTGGAGGGCCGGGTGCTTGCACCCTGGTTCCCCTGGTACGCCGTGCTCGCGGGGAAAGAGCCGGGGCTGCACCTGATCGGCCTGTGGGACATCGATCGGCCCACCAGCCCCTTCGGCGACCGTCGCAAGCTCCTCGCCGAGGCCATCGCCAGCCAGCAGTTCGACGCGGTGGTCTGCGCCCAGGGCGACCTCAAGTTCGGCTTCAAGGAGCACTACGAGCTGCGCCAGACGCTGCCAGTCACGGGCAAGGCGATGCAGACACGCACGGGCTGGCGGGTGGTGCCGCGGGGCATCTGGGTTCCGAAGCGCAAGGGCCCCTGATGGGCCTTTCGGGCGAATTGTGACCGACGAACAGACCGCCAGCGGTTACCAGGGCCGCCCGCGGCCGCTCCCGGTCGCCCCGCCCTGGAACACCCCATGAGAACCGTCACCTTCGCGCAAAAGTTGCGCTACCGCTTCGACAACTCGATGTCGAAGGGCACCCCGGCCCTGATCGGTTGGCTGGCGGTGGTGAGCTTCGTGATGCTCACCATCTACTCGCTCATCGTCTTCGTGGGCTCGCTCACGCCCCACGACGATCTCACCGACTACGGCCCCCTCAACGCCTTCTGGACCGGCCTGATGCTCAGCCTCGACGCCGGCACGCTGGGCGGCGTTGGCGCCAACTGGCCCTACCGGATCGCCGGCCTCTTCGCGACGATGAGCGGCGTCTTCGTGCTGTCGGCGCTGATCGGCGTCCTCAACTCGGGGCTCGAAGGCAAGCTCGAAGAGCTGCGCAAAGGCCGCAGCCTCGTGGTGGAAGACAACCACGCCCTCATCGTGGGCTGGAGCGAGTCGATCTACACCATCGTTGGCGAGCTCATCGAGGCTGGATCCAGCAAGGCCGACGCGGTGATCGTGGTCCTCGCCGACAAAGACAAGGTCGAGATGGAAGAGGCGCTCAACGAGCGCATCGAAGACTGGAAGAGCACCCGCCTCGTCTGCCGCAGCGGCTCCACCTCCGATCTGGAGGCGCTGGACATGGTCAACGTGCAGGGCAGCCGCTGCATCGTGATGCTCTCGCCCGAGCTCGATGATCCCGATGTGCAGGTCATCAAGAGCATCGTGGCCATCACCAATTCGCCCACCCGCCGGGCCGAGCCCTACCACATCGTCGCCGAGCTGAAGGACGACAAGAACGTCAGCGTGGCCCGCATGGTGGGCAAGAATGAGATCGAGGTCATCCTCGCCGGCGACCTCATCAGCCGCATCACCGTGCAGACCTGCCGGCAGAGCGGCCTGTCGGTGGTGCACACCGAGCTGCTCGACTTCGGCGGCGACGAGATCTACTTCAAGGCCGAGCCCGCCCTGCTCGGGCGCACCTTCGGTGAGGCGCTGTCTGCCTTCAAGAAGTGCGCGATCATCGGCGTGTACGCCAATGGCCAGTCCCAGGTGCTGCCGCCCCTCGATCGGGTCATCACCGCCGCCGACCAGCTCATCGTCATCGCCGCCGACGACGATGTCATCAAGGTCAGCAACGAGAAGGTGGAGATCATCGAGTCGGCCATCCTCAGCATGGACTCGCCCACCATGGCCGCCGAGCGCACCCTCATCCTCGGCTGGAATGAGCGCGCCGCCGCGATCGTGAAGGGGCTCGACGCCTATGTCTCCAAGGGCTCCAGCCTGCTGCTGATCTCCGAGGGTGAGCACGGTGACGCGCTCACCGAGGAGTTGGGCGAGCTCAAC
>JBEIQK010000899.1:0-2498 GCA_040376505.1 Alphaproteobacteria bacterium
ACCGGGGCGACATGCCGCAGCTCACCCTGCGGGCGGCGGCCACCGGCTTTGTTCTGGGTGGGGTGCTCTCGGCCACCAATCTGTACATCGGCGCCAAGACCGGCTGGTCGCTCGGCGTCGGCGTCACCAGCGTGATCCTGGCCTACGCGATGTTCCGCGCAGCGGTCAAGGCCCGGCTGGTCGACGACTTCACCATCCTGGAGAACAACGCCGTGCAGTCGGTGGCCACGGCCGCTGGCTACATGACCGCGCCGCTGATCAGCAGCCTCACCGCCTTCATGGTGATGACCGATCAGGTGCTGCCCTGGTACCAGATCTTTCTGTGGAATGTGGTGACCAGCATCCTCGGCGTGCTGGTGGCCTTCCCGATGAAGCGGCGCTTCATCAATGATGAGCAGCAGCCCTTTCCCGAAGGGCGCGCCTGCGCGGTGGTGCTCGACTCGCTCTACCCCGAGGCCCCCGCGGGCGGGGTGGGCGGTGCCCAGGCGGTGGTGGCCAGCGAGGCCCAGAAGGCCGAGGGCGCGCTCAAGGCCAAGGCGCTCTTTGGCGCCGCGGGCGTGGCCGGCCTGATCGAGTTCCTCAAGCTGGAGGCCTACCAGACCCTGCTCCAGAACAAGCTGCTGGGGCTCGCAGGCGCGCCGAAGCACCTGCCGGAGAAGCTCTTTGGCTGGTACTACGACATGGCCGAGACCCGAGGCTGGAAGCCGCCCACCCTGCTCGGCACCGACATCCGCCAATTGGGCATCTCCCCCGGCCTCGACATCACGATGTTCGGCGCCGGCGGCCTCACCGGCACGAAGACCGCCAACAGCCTCGTGGTGGGCTGTTTGATCAACTACTTCCTGCTGGCGCCCTGGATGATCAGCATCGGCGAGATCGCGCCCAAGGCCGATGGCACCTTTGGCCGCGCCTACCTGCTCAACACCTGGTGCTTGTGGTGGGGCGTGGCGATCATGGTCACCGGCTCGCTCACCGGCCTCTTCGCCAAGCCCGAGCTGATCCTGTCGAGCTTTCGGGGGCTCTTCGCCAAGAAGAGCGCGGCCACGGTCAAAGAGCACGATGTGCTGGCCGACATCGAGCTGCCCAACAAGGTCTCCTACATCGGCGTGCCGATCTTCGCGGCGCTGTCGGTCTTCTTGAACTGGCTGTGGTTCGACATCAACCCCTGGCTGGGCCTGCTGGCCGTGCCGCTGATCATCGTGCTCACCCTGATCGCCGCCAACGCCACCGGCCTCACCAGCACCACGCCCACCGGCTCGCTCTCGAAGATCACCCAGTTCACCTTTGGCGCGCTGGACCGGGCCAACCCGGCCACCAACCTCATCACCGCCGGCATGACCAGCGAGGTGGCCAGCAACGCCAGCAACCTGCTGATGGACATCAAGCCCGGCTACATGCTGGGCGCCAAGCCGCGTCAGCAGGCCTGGGGCCATGTGATTGGCGTGGTCTCCGGCGGCATCGCCAGCACGCTGCTCTTCTTCCCGCTCTTTCTGCCGCACCACGACCCCACCCAGCCCCTCGGCCCGCAGCTCATGACCGAGAAGTTCCCGATGCCCGGCGTGGACATCTGGCGCGGCGTGGCCCAGCTCATCGCCGACGGCGGCCACAGCCTCGCCGGATCGGCGATCGTGGCGATGAGCTTCGCCGCCCTGGCTGGCGTGCTGCTCGAGGTGGCCCGCCTGAAGACGAAGAACAAATTCCCCCTCTCGGCGGTGGCGATCGGCCTGGGCGCGGTGCTCCCGGTGGACTCCACCCTGATGATGTTCGCTGGGGCCCACTTCTTCGCCTGGCTGGAGCGCCGCTACAAGAGCGCGCCGGGCAGCGCCGGGCACAGCCTTTGGGTGGAGAGCCAGGAGCCGATCGCGGCGGGCATCGTCGCGGGCGCGGCCCTGATGGGCATCGGCGATCAGCTCATCAGCGTCTTCGTGCTCGGGAGCTGAGGCCGGGGCGCCCTGGTGTAGCATGGGGCGATGAAGTCCCTGCTGCTGCCCCTCTTTCTGGCCTGTGGCTGCGCCCAGGCGCCGCCGCCGGCTCCCCTCACCGCCGCGGAGATCCCCTACGGATCGGGCACCGTGGCCGACGCCCTGGCCCGCTGTGAGGCCGCTGCCGCCGCGGTCCCCGCCGAGGCGGCTGGCAGCACCAGCGCCCTCGAAGACCGCCTGGCCCGCGCCGAGCTGGCGATCGCGGCCTTGGAGATCAAGGGCGTGCTCGCCGCCGAGCAGGTCACCTTTGACCCGCGCCAGGGCACCATGTCGGCCACCAACGCCCAACAGGCCCTCGTCACCTTGGAGGACCGCCTGAAGAAGATCGAAGACGCCATCAGCGGCGCCTCGATGGGCAAGCCGGGGCCGGGGCTCTTTGAGATCGAGGACACCCGCGGCGGATCGGCCAAAGGGCGGAGCGCGGCGCCCCCCGGCGGCGGACAGGGCGGCGGCCCTCCCGGTCCTCCGCCACAGGGGGGCGGCGGCGGCGGACCCGGCGGACCCGGCGGCGGCGGA
>JBEIQK010000076.1:0-14013 GCA_040376505.1 Alphaproteobacteria bacterium
AGGGTGCGCGGGTCGCCGCCCGTGAGGTTGCGCAGCACGACGGGGGCGGCGAGGGTGAAGCGGATGATCGTCTGGCCACGCAGCCGGTCGTTCATGTGGGGCTGGAGGTGGTCGAGGTCGGGGCGCTCGGGCATGGCTCCACCGGGGGCGGCCGGCGGGCCGCGGGGTCAGAGGTTGCGCAGGGTCCGGCTCGGCGGCGCGCTGGCTGCGGGAGGGGCCGGTGAGGGGGGCAGGGTGGCCCGGGCTCCGGCGGGAGGGCCGGCCTGGCGCATCGGCGGTATCGTCGATCAGGGCGCGCAGGTAGGGGGTTGTGCTGGGGTCTACGGGGTGGGCGCGCCCATTAAGGCCCTCAAGGGCAGGCGCGCCGTGCAGGGCCTCATGGCCTGCATTCCCGACCCACAGGCCCCCTCGGTTGAGGGGCATTGGACGCTCCTCCTCAGCGCGCGTCTGTGCTGCCTGACGCCGCGCCTCTCAAGCCCCCGAAAAGACATAGCCCGCACCCCGCACCGTCAGGATGCGGCTCGGCGCCTTCGGGTCGTCCTCCACCAGCGAGCGAATGCGCGAGATGTGAACATCCACGCTACGCTCCAGGCTCATGTCCTCGCCGATCGCGTCGAGGAGCTGCTCGCGGCTCATCACCCGCCCCGGCCGCTCCGCCAGGGCCGTCAGCAGCGCCAATTGGTGCGCCGTGAGATCGAGCCGGACCCCGTTCTTGCGCGCCGCCCGCGCCCCCCGATCGATCTCCAAGGCCCCAAAGCGCAGCACCCCGCCGGCTTCTACGCTGGCCCGCGCCCGGCGCAGCAGGGCCCGTAGGCGCGCCACCAGCTCGCGCGGGTTCATCGGCTTTTGCAGGTAGTCGTCGGCCCCCAACTCCAGGCCCACGATGCGGTCGGTCTCCTCGCCCATGGCGGTGAGCATCACGATCGGCAGGCTGCTGCTCGCCCGCAGCTCGCGGCACAGGGTCATGCCGTCGCCGTCGGGCAGCATCCGGTCGAGGATGAGGGCGTCAAAGCCGCCGCGGGAGAGCGCCTGCCGCCCCAGGGCGAGGGTGCCGGCGCGCTCCAACACAAAGCCGTGATCGGCGAGGTAGGCCCGCAGCAGGCTGCCCAGGCGGTCGTCGTCGTCGATCAGCAGCAGGCGGTCGGCCATGGCGGGCTACTCGGCCCGAAAGCGGCCGGCCGGCAGGGGCGAGCGCAGGCGGCGGATCGGGAAGGGGGAGCCCACGAAGAGGTGGGCGTCGAAGAGCTCCCAGCGGGCGAAGCCGTCGTCGGCGCAGGGCTCCAGCAGGTAGACGAGCAGCAGGCCGCCGGGCTGATCGACCCGGGCGAGGTGGGTGCCGGCCGGCAGCGTGGTGGGGGCGCTGGCCGAGGAAACGGTGAGCACGGTCTCAAAGCGCCGGGGGGGCGGCTTGGCCGAGAGGGGGAGCTCGCCGCCGCCGGGGCCGGGCACGAGGCCGGCGACGTCGGGGCTGTGGGTTTTCTCGATGGAGAGCACCGTGTCGGTTTCTACGAGGCCCTCGAGGGGGGCGTCGAGGGTCTCCATCTTCAGCCCGTGGGCGGCGAGGCGGGCGGCGAGGTTGACGTCGAGGATGTAGGCCACCGGCGGGCGCACGCTGAGCACCGGCACAAAGCTGCGGCGGTGGGGCACGGTGTAGGTCTGGGTCTCTTCGCCCGGGTAGCGGCGGGCTTGCAGGCTCTGGCGGTCGAAGGAGGGCACCTCGACGGTGTCGCCGTCGAGGGCGTAGGCCGGGTACTCAAAGCGCAGGGCGCCGTCGGCGTCGCGGCGGGGCTCGCCGTACTGGATGCCCACCCGCATGCGCGGATCGCCGCCGCTCAGCGCCGACTGAATCACCGCCGCCTGGTGGGCCACGGTGGCCTTGAGCGCCTTGCGGTGGCGGCCGGCGTAGCGCACGAGGCCGTGCAGCCAGGCGTAGATGACGGCGCAGCGCCGCTGGAAGGGGATGTAGCTGTAGGTCTCCAGCAGCACGTCCATCCGGCCGAGCAGGCCGCGGTAGTGCGAGCCAAAGCGCGGCAGGGCCGGGTAGGTCATCCAACCCTGATCGGGATCGTCTTCCACCACGAAGTTGCCGTACCAGCCGCTCACAAAGCCCTGCTCATCGGCGATCTTGTTGGCCAGCTTCTCCAACATCTTGCGGGTGGCGCCCAGAACCGGCGCCAGCAGCGCCTGGTTGTTGTGCGAGGTGTCAAAGGTGAGGTCGTGGCCGGTGAGCGAGCCGTCGGTGGTGTGGCAGTCGATGAACATCTGCGGCGACCAGGCCTGGTAGAGGCGGGCGAGGTTGCGGGTCTCCACGGCCTCCTGCTTGATGGCGTCGCGGTTCATGTTCCAGCCTTCGCCGGTGTAGCGGGTGCCGACCCCGCCCGGCGGGTTCTCCTGGCCCTCGAGGGTAGCGATCGACAGGGCCCGGTTCAGCGGGCTGATGCGGTCGTTGCCGTCGGGGTTGACGTCGGGCACCACCACGATGGCGACGTCTTGGAGGAGGCGGCGGCCCTTTGTGCTGGTGACGAGGTCGCGGCACAGCGCGAGGGAGGCCTCTTTGCCTTCGACCTCGCCGGCGTGGATGTTGGCCTCGATCATCACCACGATCTGCTTGCCGGCGTGCACATCTTCGGGGGTAAAGGCGCCGGTGGCGCTCAGCACCAGGGCGATCATGCGCTGCCCTTCGGCGCTCTCGCCCATCTCCACGAGGCGAACCAGCGGGCTCTCGGCGCAGAGGGCCTC
Organism: Alphaproteobacteria bacterium; assembly: GCA_040376505.1. Classification (GTDB taxonomy): domain Bacteria; phylum Myxococcota_A; class UBA796; order UBA796; family UBA2385; genus JBEIQK01. The sequence goes on from JBEIQK010000076.1 coordinate 2,740, forward strand.
GGCGAAGGCGATGACCTCGGCGTGGCGGGAGGTCTCGGCATAATGGGTGGCTTCGGCGCGGGTGAGCAGGGGGCTGTGCATGGTGTGACCTCGAAGGGGGGGCGTAACCCGGCCGGCTGAACGGTCCGGGGCCAGCCGGATAGGGGGGCCCCCCGCTCGGAGCCCCCGCCGTGAACCGCGACTCCCTCACCCTGGCCGACGTGGCCCGCTTTCCCCGGCCGGGAACCGTCACACCCAGCCATTTTTCCTTCACGCCCGGGGGCGATGGCCTCACCTTCCTCGACGGGGCCGATGGCTCGCTGGTGCGCGAGCTCTTCCATGTCGACCTCGCCACCGGGCTGCGGCGCCGGCTGGTGGGCCTCTCCGACGTGGGCGGGCTGGAGGAGCGCGCGGTGAGCCCGGCCGAGGCCTTGCTGCGGGAGCGCCTGCGCCGCCGTGAGACGGGCATCACCGACTACCGCTGGGCCGCCCAGGCGCCGGTGATGGTGCTGCCTCAGGGCGGCGTGCTGCGGATCTGGCAGGCCGGCGCGCTGCGGGAGGTGGCGCTGGGCGACCCCACCGCCGAGCTGACCCCCGATGGCCGCACCCTGGTCTACACCCGCGACGGGGCCCTCTACGCCCAGAAGGTCGATGAGCGCAGCCCCGAGACCCGCCTCGCCTTCGAGGAGGGGCGGGTTTGCGGCGTGGCCGAGTACGTCGCCCAGGAGGAGATGCACCGCTACGACGGATTCTGGATCAGCCCTGACGGCGCGCAGGTCGCCTACACCGAGGTCGACGACGCCCACATCCCGGCCCTGTCCATCCCGCGCTACGCCGGGCCGCCCGGGGCCGCCGAGGTCCACCGCTACCCCTTCGCCGGGGCGGCCAACGCGCGGGTGCGCCTCTGGGTGGTGCCGATCAACGGCGGGCAGCCGCGGCCGGTGTCGCTGCCGCCCTTTGAGTACCTCGCCCGGGTGATGTGGACGGGGCCGCAGTCGCTGCTGGTGCAGCTCCAGCCGCGCGACCAGCGCAGCCTCGACCTGCTGGCGATCGACCTGTCAAACGACAGTTGTCGCTTGCTGCGGCAGGAGCGGTCGCCCTGCTGGGTCAACCTGCACGACGACGCCCGGGTGCTGGGGCCCCGCGAGCTGCTGTGGAGCACCGAAGACACCGGCCACCGGCACCTCGTCGTGCTGGGCCCCGATGGCGCGGTGGTGCGGCGCCTGACCGAGGGCGCCTGGGCGGTCGACCGGGTGGTGGGCGTGGCGGCGGCTTGGGTCTACTTCCTGGCCGGCAAAGACGACCCCACCGAGCGGCAGCTCTACCGGGTGCCCGTGCGCGGCGGCGCCATCGAGCGGATCACCGAGAAGGCGGGCTTTGTGAGCGCCATTGTGCACCCGGCGGGCGAGGCCTTGGTGGTGGTGACCGAGTCCGACGCCGAGCCGCCCGCTGTGCACCTCTCCCGCCGCGATCAGCCGCTGCTGCGCCTTCAGGCCGCCGCCACCGGCATCGACCTGCCGGCGCCGGAGCGCTTCACCTTTCCCTCCCGCGACGGGGTCACCCTGCATGGAGCCCTGCACCGGCCGGCCGGCCCGGGGCCCTGGCCGCTGGTGGTGAGCGTCTATGGCGGGCCCCATGTGCAGGTGGTGCAGAACACCTGGGCCGCCACCGTCGACCTGCGCGCCCAGCACCTCGCCGCCCGCGGCTACGCCGTGCTGCGGGTCGACAACCGCGGCTCAGCCCGGCGGGGGCTCGACTTTGAGGGGGCGATCTACCGAAGGATGGGCACGGTGGAGATCGACGATCAGGTAGATGGCGTGCGGCACCTCATCGATCAGGGCCTCGTCGACCCGGCGCGGGTGGGGGTCTATGGCTGGAGCTATGGCGGATATGCCTCGCTGCTCTGCCTCGCCCGCGCCCCCGAGCTCTTCCGCGCCGCCGTCTCGGGCGCGCCGGTGACCGAGTGGGAGGGCTACGACACCCACTACACCGAGCGCTACATGGCCACCCCGGCCGAGAACCCCGAAGGCTACGCCGGCGGCTCGGTGATCGCCCAGGTGGGGCAGATTCGCGGGCGTCTGTTGTTGGTGCACGGTCTCGTCGACGAGAACGTGCACTTCCGCCACGCCGCCCGCTTGATCGACGCGATGATCAAGGCCGGCGTGGAGCACGAGCTGCTGCTCTTCCCCGACGAGCGGCACATGCCGCGCAGCGAGCGCGACCGGGCGATGATGGAGGCCCGCCTGCTGCGCTTCTTCGACGAGGCCTTGGCCGCCGGGGCGCCCCAGGGTGCTTGAGGCCCTGGCCCAAACCGTTCAGGTCGCCTACATCGGGCTGATTGGGCTGGTCTCCCTCTACGGGCTGCACCGGCTCGTCCTGCTCTGTCTGTACTGGCGTCACCGGGCGGCCGATCCGACTGCACCGCTGCTGCAAGGTCTGCCGGCGGTCACCGTTCAGCTCCCGGTCTATAACGAGGCCGCGGTGGTGGAGCGGCTGATCGAGGCGGTCTGCGCGCTGGACTGGCCGGCCGACCGGCTCTTTGTGCAGGTGCTCGACGACTCCACCGACGAGACCGTCGCCTTGTGCGCCGCCGCCGTCGCCCGCCAGTCGGCGCGGGGGGTGCAGATCGTTCACCTGCGACGGAGCCGGCGGGAGGGCTACAAGGCCGGCGCCCTGCAGGCCGGCCTGGAGGCCGGGGCCAGCGAGGTGGTGGCCATCTTCGACGCCGACTTCGTGCCAGACCCCAGCTTTCTGCGCGTGACCGTGCCTCACCTGCTGGCCCGCCCCGAGGTGGGGATGGTGCAGGCCCGCTGGGGCCACCGCAACCGCGAGTACGGGCTGCTCACCGCGCTCTCCGCCTTGCTGCTCGATGGGCACTTCATCATCGAGCACACCGCCCGCAACCGCAGCGGCCGCTTCTTCAACTTCAATGGCACCGCCGGGGTCTGGCGCCGGGCCTGCATCGAAGACGCCGGCGGCTGGCAGCACGACACCCTCACCGAAGACCTCGACCTCTCCTACCGGGCCCAACTGGCCGGCTGGCGCTTTGTCTACCTGCGCGATCACGTCGTGCCCGCCGAGCTCCCCGACAGCCTGCCGGCCTTCGCCAGCCAGCAGCACCGCTGGGCCAAGGGCACCCTGCAGACCGCCCGCAAGCTCACCCTCCCCCTCCTGCGCGCCCCCCTGCCACTGTCGGTCAAGATGGAGGCGTTGAGCCACCTGTACTGCAACCTCACCTACCCGCTGCTGCTTGTGCTCGCCGTGCTGCTGCCCCTGGTGACGGTGCTGCCGCCGCTGTCGTGGGGCAGCGGCCTTGTGCATGTCCCGGGCGTGCTGCTGGCCTTGGGGGTGGGCAGCCTCTTTTATGCCGTGGCCGCCCGCGAGGCCGACGGCCGCTGGGGCGCCGCCCTCTGGCGCCTCCCCGGGGTGGTGGCCCTGGGCGTGGGGATGAGCCTGCGCCAGAGCCGGGCGGTGGTGGAGGGCCTCTTTGGCCAGGATCGCACCTTTGTGCGCACGCCCAAGCGCGGCGATGGCGGCGGGCCAGTCGCGGCCACGCCGATCGGCGCCGAGACCGTCGTCGAGCTCGGCCTCGCCGGCCTCTACGGCCTGGTCATCGCCTGGAGCCTCGCAGAGGGCCGCTACGGCAACCTGCCCTTCTTGCTGCTGATGGCGGCGGGCTTTGGCGGCGTCGGGCTCGGCAGCCTGCGGCGGGGATAGGCCCCGTTCCATGTGGAACGGCCTCTTCTTTTTGTGGACCCTGCGCGGCCCCCAGCCCCAGGAGCTCGATCCCGCCGCGGTCTTCGCCGAGGCGCCCCTGCAAGCGACGCGGGTGGTGGCCGATGTGCCGGCCCTGGCCCGTGTCGCCGCCGCCACCCTGCGCTACCGCCAGACGGTGGCCGACCCCAAGGGCGTGCAGGCCGGCATCCTCGGCGAGGCTGGCGTCGACCAGATCGACGCCACCCTGGCCTTTGTGGTGCGCGTCGCCGCCGAGGACGCCGGCAAGGCTGCCCAACGCCTGCTCGATCCCGCCTTCCTGGCCGCGCACCTGCAGCTTTGGGCCTGGGATCCACCCGGCGAGGCCACCACCCTGCGCCTCACCCGCTACGGCGTCTGGCAGATGGAGGGCCGGACGAGCCCCGAGGGGGCCCACCGCCACGCGCTCTACGCCACCCCCGCCGACGAGGACCTGCGCCGCCGCTACGCCCGCCAGGACCTGCTCGGTGGGGTCTACGAGGCCGGCGGGGCGGCGGCGGGTCAGGCGATGCCGCTGGTCTACTTGACGGAGCGCGCCTTCTTGGAGGCCAACCTGCAGGGCACCATCGAGATCACCGTGCCCGGGCAGGCGCCAGCCCTCTACAACGTCGATCGCTCCAACGAGCTGCCCTATGTGCGCGGGGCAGCCCCCTTGGCCCAGCGGCGGGTCTGGTACTTCCGCAAGGTCGATGGGGTCTACGGGTGGGGGCCCGAACCGGCAGAGCGGGTGCGCATCGAGGGCGGGGCCACGGTGGCCGGCGACGTGGCCAACCTGGGCCTGGGGCGCCTCGTCGCCCTGCGGGTGCCCACGGCGGGCGGCGCGCTGCTGCGCCTCGCCGTGCTGGCCGACACCGGGGGCGCCTTTGACGGCAACCTCGGCCAGCTCGACTGGTTTGGCGGGATCTTTCCCAGTTCGGCCGGGCTTTATGCCGCCACCGCCGACCTGCCCCAGCGGGTGCCGGCGGGGCTGCTCACGCTGCGCGCGCCCTGAGGCCGTCAACAAATGTCTCCCCCGGCCGATTCCCACGGGCCTTACCTTTTCTTTGCATCTCGACATCGGCATGCTTAAGGGGCACCGCCTGAGGGTGCGCCCGCCGCGACACGGGTCAACCCCCCCCTACGCCGACCCTGGAGGTCCCGATGACCACGCGCGCCTTGGCACCGCTCCCCCTTCTTGGCCTCCTCCTCGCCAGCGCCCCGGCATCGGCGGGCTCGCTGGTGCTCACCGGCACGGTGCGCGACTTTACGCCCAGCACCAACGCCGACTTTGAGTATGCGATCGGCACCGACAAGAACATCGTCACCACCGCGCTCGGCAGCGATGGCAAGCCGGTCTACAATTCGGCCGACTCCAACCCCACCGTCAACGGCAAGGCCACCTTCGACCAGTGGTTCAACGACGTCACCGGGGTCAACCAGTCCACGCCCTATTCGATCACCCTGACCCAGGGGTCGACCGGCGTCTACACCTACAATGACGGCAGCTTCTTCCCGATCGATGGGCAGCTCTTCGGTAACTACAAGACCTACATTCACAATTATCATTTCACCTACGAAATCGCGACCTACTTCACCTACAACGGCGGTGAGACCTTCACCTTCACCGGTGATGACGATCTGTGGGTGTACATCAACGGCGTGCGGGCCATCGATCTCGGTGGGGTTCACGGCGCTCAGTCCTCCACCATCGATCTCGACGCCGAGGCGGCCACCCTGGGCATTACGCCGGGTGGCACCTACACCTTCCACCTCTTCTTCGCCGAGCGGCACACCACCCAGTCGCACTTCCGCATCGACACCACCATCGAGTTCCAGCCCGAGGTCTGCGGCGACGGCCGCGACAACGACAGCGACGGCTTTACCGACAACGCCGATCCCGACTGTCAGGTCTGCGGCGACGGTGACATCGACGTGGGCGAGGAGTGCGACGACGGCGCCGCCATCACCGGCGACGGTTGCTCGGCCACCTGCATCGAAGAAGACAAAGACGGCGACGGCTACGGCGACGTGATCTGGGGTGGGGGCGACTGCGACGACGGCGACGTCACCGTCAACCCGGGCGAGTCCGACACCTGGTACGACGGCATCGACACCGACTGCGACGGGGCCAGCGACTACGACGCCGACGCCGACGGCTTCGACAGCAGCGCCTACGGCGGCGCCGACTGCGACGACGCGGTGGCCAGCACCAACCCCGACGAGACCGACGCCTGGTACGACGGGGTCGACGCCGACTGCGACGGGGCCGACGACTACGACGCCGACGCCGACGGCTACGGCTCGGATGCCTACGGCGGCGACGACTGCGACGACAGCACCGCCACCACCAACCCGAGCGAGACCGACGCCTGGTACGACGGGGTCGACGCCGACTGCGACGGGGCCGACGACTTCGACGCCGACGCCGACGGCTACAGCTCGGATGCCTACGGCGGCGACGACTGCGACGACAGCGCCGCCAGCACCAACCCGGGCGAGGGTGAGACCTGGTACGACGGCGTGGACGCCGACTGCGACGGGGCCGACGACTACGACGCCGACGGCGACGGCTACCCCTCGGATGCCTATGGCGGCACCGACTGCGATGACGCCACCTCCAGCACCAACCCGGGGGCCAGCGAGACCTGGTACGACGGGGTCGACGCCGACTGCGACGGCGCCGACGACTGCGACGTCGACCTCGATGGCTACGACGCCGTGGCCTGCGGCGGGGCCGACTGCGATGACGTCACCGCCAGCACCAACCCCGGCGAGTCCGACGTCTGGTACGACGGTGTGGACGCCGACTGCGACGGCGCCAGCGACTATGACGCCGACGCCGACGGCTTTGACTCGGATGCCTATGGCGGCGACGACTGCGACGACGCCAGCGCCAGCACCAACCCCGACGCCGCCGACCGCTGGTACGACGGCGTCGACAAGGACTGCGAAGGCAACTCCGACTACGATCGCGACGGCGACGGCTACGACAGCGCGGTCTACGGCGGCGACGACTGCAAAGACCTGAACCCCTACGTCCACCCCGGCGCCTACGACGTCTGGTACGACGGGGTCGACAAGGACTGCGAAGGCAACTCCGACTACGATGCCGACGCCGACGGCTTTGACAGCAGCACCTACGGCGGCGACGACTGCGACGACCGGGTGAGCACCACCAACCCCGACGGCACCGAGACCTGGTACGACGGCACCGACACCGACTGCGACGGCGCCAGCGACTACGACGCCGACGCCGACGGCTACGACAGCGCGGCCTACGGCGGCACCGACTGCGTGGACTCCGACGGCACCATCCACCCGGGCGCCAGCGAGATCGACGGCGACGGCATCGACCAGGACTGCACCACGGTCGACGGCGGCGTCGACAGCGACAGCGACGGCCTCACCGACGAGGACGAGCTGGTGGTGGGCACCGACCTGGCCGACGAGGACACCGACGACGACGGTCTGCTCGACGGCGAGGAGATCACCGCCGGGTCGGATCCCTTCGTCACCGACACCGACGGCGACACGCTCTCGGACGGCGACGAGGTCCACACCCACGGCAGCGATCCCACCAGCACCGACACCGATGGCGACACGCTCTCCGACGACACCGAGGTCATCACCACGGGCACCGATCCGGCGGTGGAAGACACCGACGGCGACGGCCTCACCGACGGCCGCGAGGTCACCGAGACCCTCACCGATCCCCTCGACGCCGACACCGACGACGGCGGCCGCAGCGACGGGGACGAGGTGGACTGGGATGGCACCGATCCCCGCGACACCAGCGACGACCACTCCGATCGCGACTCCGACGGCCTCTCCGACTACCAGGAGGGCACCTTCGGCACCGATCCCGATGTGGCCGACACCGATGGCGACGGCCTGCTCGACGGCGAAGAGGTGAAGGACTACAGCACCGATCCCCTCGTCGAAGACACCGACAGCGACGGCATCATCGACGGCGACGAGATCTCGGTGACCGAGACCAGCCCCACCGATGACGACAGCGACGACGACGGCCTGCTCGACGGCGACGAGGCGAACGAGATCTTCTCCGACCCCAACGACGCCGACAGCGATGACGACGGGCTGTCCGACGGCACTGAGGTCGACGAGACCCTCACCGAGCCCACGGTCTTTGACACCGACGGCGACGGGCTGGGCGACGGCGACGAGGTGGCGCTGTCGGAGACCGACCCCCTCGACGCCGACTCCGACGACGACGGCCTCGAAGACGGCGCCGAGATCGTGGAGGGCACCGACCCCAACGACGCCGACAGCGATGACGGCGGCGTGGAGGATGGCGCTGAGGTGGAGGCCGGCACCGATCCCCTCGATGGCAGCGACGACATCTCGGAGTCCACCGACACCGGCGACACCGGCGAGACGGGCGAAGACACCGGCGAGCGCGGCGACACCGCCGAGCCCGACCCCGACAACAACGCCAACGCCGAGGGCGACCTGATGCCCGACCCGGCCGCTGACAAGGCGGGCTGCGGCTGCGCCGCCCCCAATGCCAATGGCGGGGGCCTCGTGGCCGGGATCTTCGCCGCCGCGCTGGCCTTCGTGGGGCGCCGCCGCCGGAATTGAGGGTAGACTGGGCGGCATGACCCACCGCCTCCTGCCCGCTCTGCTCCTGCTCCTCGCCTGCGACTCTGAGAAAGAGGAGGCGGGGGGCGACTCCCCTGGCGAGGAGACCGGCGCGCCGCCGGTCACCTCCTACTACCGCGACGTCAAGCCGCTCCTCGAGCGGAGCTGCGTGAGCTGCCACACCGAAGGCGCGCTGGGCGGCTTCGCCCTCGACCAGCCCGATGTGGCGGTGGCCCTGGCCGCTGACATCGCCGACTCGGTGGTGAGCCTGCGGATGCCGCCCTGGATGCCCAATGAGGGCTGCAACGAGTACGAGGGCGACCCCTCGCTGAGCGCCGAGGAGCGAGACCTGATCGCCGCCTGGGCCGCCGAAGGGGGGCCGCTGGGCGATCCGGCGGAGGCCCAGACCGCCGAGGCGTGGGCGGCGCCGGCCCTCGACCGGGTCGACCTCACCGTCTCGATGCCGGTGGACTACACGCCCGATCCGAGCCAGAGCGACGACTACCGCTGCTTCCTCGTGCCCTGGCCAGAGACCGAGTCGGTCTATGTGGTGGGCTACACGGTGCGGCCGGGCAACCTCGCCACCGTTCACCACCTGATCAACTACCTCGTGCCCCCGGGGCAGGTGGCCACCTACGAGGCCCTCGACGCCCAGGACGAGGCGGTGGGCTACCCCTGCTTTGGCGGCCCGGGCCCCGAAGACCTTGGCGCCCAGCGCGACACCAAATGGCTGGGCGCTTGGGCGCCGGGGGGCGGCGCCAGCCTCTTTCCGGCGGGCACCGGCATTCGCGTGGAGCCGGGCTCGATGATCGCGATGCAGATGCACTACAACAACGCCAGCGGCGACGCCACCCCCGACCGCACCGAGGTGGACTTCCAGCTCGCCGACACGGTGGAGCAGGGGGCGATGTTGCAGCCCTGGACCGACATCACCTGGGTGGTGGCCGGCGGCATGGACATCCCGGCCAACACGAATGGCGTGCAGCACCAGTTCTCCCACACCGTGCCGGAGAACGAAGACGGATTCACGCTGCACTCGGTCAGCCTGCACATGCACCAGATGGGGGTGGGCGGCTCGATGGTGGTCAATCACGCCGACGGCAGCCAGACCTGCCTTGTCAACACCGATCACTATGACTTCAACTGGCAGCGCAGCTACCAGATGGTCGAGTCGGTAGACGTGGGGCCAGGCGATGAGGTGCTGCTCTCCTGCACCTGGAACAACACCACCAGCGCCGACGCCGACTGGGGCGAGAACACCGGCGACGAGATGTGTCTGGGCATCACCTACCTGACTGATATTCGCTGATGCTGCTCATCGCGCTGCTCTCCTGCGCCCTGTCGCCGGGTGAGGTCACCCTGCCTCAGTCCCAGCCCACCGGGATCGGCCAGGACAGCGGCAGCGCCGGCCCTTGCGACGCCAGCGATGTGCTCGCGGCCGCCGACTACGCGGGCCCGTCGGGCGAGATCGCGCTGCGCACCGACTCCGCAGGCGTGGTGCACGTCTCCGCCGCCTCGGAGGTCGATGCCTTCTACGCCCAGGGCTACCTGATGGCCCGCGACCGGCTCTGGCAATTGGAGATGAACCGGCGCCGGGTGCGCGGGGAGCGGGCCGAAGTGCTGGGCGCGGACTGGCTCTCGGCCGATCAGGGGGCGCGGCTCTTCGGCTTTGGCCGCCACGCCTGCGAGAGCCTGCGGGCGGTCGACGCCAAGGACCCCAGCGCGGTGGCCCTGCTGGTGGCCTTTGTCGAAGGCATGAACGCCCGCATCGACGAGGTGAGCGGCGACCCGGCCGCCCAGGACCCGGAGTTCGCCCAGTATGGCATCGAGCCGGGGCGGTGGACCCCCGAGGACTCGCTCTCCTTGGGGGCGGCCATCCTCTTTGGCTTCTCCGACACGCTGGCCAATGATGTTCTGTACACGATCCTGGCCCGCACCACGCCGGGGATCGAGGCCTTCCCCCTCTTTGTGCCGGCGACCGACACCTTCATCATGGGCACCCCCGCCGAGGCGCCGCCGGCCGCTCCCCGGGCCTGGCCACCCCTCGATTCAGCGGCGGTGCAGGCCTCCACGGTGCTCTCCGACCTGCGGCGACTGACCCGCGACTTCCACCACGGGCCGGGCAGCAACAACTGGGCGGTGAGCGGGGCCTACACCGAAGACGGTCGGCCGCTGCTGGCCAATGACACCCACTCGGGGCTGGCCAAGCCCAATACGATGTACATGGTGCATCTGCAGGGCGGCGACCTCAACGTGGCGGGGTGGGCCTTTGTGGGCTCGCCCTCGGTGCAGTTGGGGCACAACGCGCACCTGTCCTGGGCGGCCACCACCCACTGGGCCGACGTGGTCGACATCTGGGACGTGGCGCGCAGCGACACCGAGCTCGAGCTCTTTGGTCAGTCGCTGCCCATCACCCGCGAAGAGCAGATCATCCGGGTGCGCCAGCCCGACGGCAGCCTCACCGAGGAGCCCTTCACGGTGGAGTATGTCGAAGGGCAGGGCGTGATCCTCTCCGAAGAGGTGCTCGGTCTGCCCTTGGGGCTGCTCACCCAGGACGCGCTGCTGGCCCGGCACACGATCTTTGGCCCCAGCGACGATCTCCTGCTCTTCCTCGGCCTCAACCGGGCCGCCGATCTCGATGGCTTCGCCGCGGCGATCGATGAACAGAGCTCCGGCATGATGAGCTGGATCGGCGCCACCGCGGCGGGGATTGAGTTTCGCTCCCATGGCGAGGTGCCCCTGCGCGGCGGTCTTCCCTACGCGGTGCAGGATGGCAGCGATCCGTCCACGGCCTGGCAGGGCTGGCTGGGCCCCGATGCCCAGGCCGCCCTGCCGCGGGAGACGCCGCTGCTCGGCACGGCCAACAACGACGTCTGGGGGCACACCGCCGACAACGAGCCGGCCAACGACGCTTTCTACTCTGGCGCCTTCTTCGATCCGGGCTGGCGGGCCCACCGCATCGCC
>JBEIQK010000593.1:0-4192 GCA_040376505.1 Alphaproteobacteria bacterium
CCGCCGCCGGCTCCCAAGCCGGTTCCCCCGCCCAACCTGGCCCCTGTGGCCCCGCCGGTCGCGGTGGCCCCGCCGGTCGCGGTGGCCCCGCCGGTCGCGGTGGCCCCGCCCGCTTCGCCTCCCCCGGTCGAGGAGGCCAGCGCCGAAGAGGCCTGGTCAGGCGAGCTGTCCACCGCCGAGCTGCGGCAGGCCAACGACATCGCCGAGCAGCTCTTCCTCGACAGCACCGAGATCGCCCAGGCCCGCAGCCCCGAGGCCGCCGCGATGGCCGCGCTGCGCATCCTGCTGTCGGTGGTCCCCGCCGAGTCCGGTGCCGTGCTGCACCCCGCCGACTCCGAGATGTCGCTGCGCTTCATGGCGGTGCTGGGCCCCAAGGCCGACGCCGTGCGCGACATGACCGTGCCCTGGGGCAAGGGCATCGCCGGCTTCTGCATGGGTACCGGCTCTGTTCTGATGGTCCGCGACGCGGTGCACGATCCCCACCACATGCACGAGATCGACGAGGCGGTGGGCTACCAGACCCAGGAGATGGTCGCCGCAGCGGTGCGCGACGAGGAGGGCGACATCTACGGCTGCATCGAGCTGATCAACCCGGTGGGCGGCTTTGAGCGCTGGCACCTGGACGCGGTGCGCTCGGTGGCGACCTCCCTGGCCGGCTACATGCGCGCCCACGCCTGATCGAGCATCAGCACGAAGAGAGCGAGGCCGCCAGGGGCCTCGCTCTTGCGTTGGGGGCCCGTGGCCCAGACCGGGCAATCCGGCTACCTGTCGGCCCAGCCGAAACTTGGGAGCGACCATGAACCTCGAACAGTCCATCACCCTCGCCGAAGCCGAAGCCTACCTCGCCGATGACGACGCGGAGAACGCGCTTCGCACCGTTCAGTCCTTGCTGCCGGTCTCCGGCGATGGATGGGCCCTGGCCGCCGAGGCCTGCGAGCACATGGGCTTCCTGGAAGACGCCACCTCCTGCGCCACCGCCGCCCGGGCCCGCGCGCTCTCGCCCGAGGCCGCCGACCGCCTCGATCGGGTTGAGGCCGCCCTGGCGCTCTACTCGGGCCGCCCCAGCCCGGGCCCTGGCGCCATCGGCGTGATCGGCGCGCTGGTCGGCCGCTTTCCGATGAACTCCACCCGCGATGACGGCCCCGCCGCCGACGTGGCCCTGGTGCAGCGCGTGGTCGTCAACCTGCTGCGCTCCGACAAGGGCGAGTTGCTCGACGCCCTCTTTGAGGAGCGGGCCCAGCGCATGATGCCCGGCCTCACCGCCGCAGTGAAAGACACCCTCGACGCGCTCGGCGTAGAGGTCTCCGACGATGGCGAGCCCAACCTCGTCTTCATCGGCGGGGCCGCCTTCTCCGGCGCGGGCGTGCTCGGCGCCATGCTGAGCCACCACAGCCGCATCGGCGGCGCCTTCGACAGCCGCGTGGCGCCGGCGGCGGCCTGGCTGCGCAACCGCCTGCTCGACGCCATCCCCGACGCCGAGCGCGCCGCCGGTCTGACCGAGGCCCGCCTCGACGAGGCCGTTCGCGCCTTCATCCTCACCGCCCTGGGTGGCTTTTCGGCGGGCGCCCGCCTCGTCGACTGCTCGCACCACAACACGCTCTACATCGAGCTGCTCGGCCGCATCTTCCCGCGCGCGCGGTTCATCCATGTGGTGCGCGACGGCCGGGCCGTCACCAGCGCCTTGCTCGCCGAGCAGCGCCTGATCCTGGAGACCGGAGAGGCCGCGCCCACGCCGATCAGCGCCGAGGGCGCCATCAAGTACTGGGCGCGGGCGGTGGCCGCGACCCGGGCCCAGGGCGTGGACCTCGGCGCCCGCTACGCCGAGATCGGCTACGAAGACCTGATCACCCGGCCCGAAGCGGCCCTGCGTCATGTGCTCGCCTTCCTGGGTGAGTCCTACGAGCCGCGGCTGCTCATGGGCCTGACCAACCTCGAGCCCGATGGCGAGGGCCTGTCCGAGGCCGACGCCGCGCTGGTGGCTGAGATCGCCGGCGGCGTGCTGCGCGAGCTGCGCTACCGCTAAACCATCCGGGTGCGCAGCAGCCCGCGGAGGGCCTGATCTTCGGTAAGGCCGTCGCCGAGCCGCTGGTTGGGCACCCAGAGCGGCACGGTGCGTGGCGGATCCTGGGGCCGCGCCACCGAGGTGAAGCGCACCTGCGCCCGCTGGCCGAGCTCCACCCGCAGGCCCTCGTCGGTGGCGGTCACCAGCAAGGTGGTCATCGGCGAGATGGGCACGGTGATCAGGGCCGGGGCGTCGAGGCAGCCGCGCAGCTCGCGGTGCCGGGCCGGCAGGTCGAAGGCCGGGTAGCGGCTCAGCGAGGCCGCGACGCCCAGGCTCTGCAGCCGGTCCAACAGCCGCTCCAGGCGGGCGAGGATGCGCTCCAGCGGCGCGTCTTCTACGCGGAACTCGCTCCAGGGCCGCCAATCCTTGCTTCGGTCGTCGAGGAACTCGATCCCGCTGGCCCGCAGCTTGTAGTCCATGCACGGATCGCCGATCACCACGTAGCCGGAGTAGTGAAAGTCGAGCCCGCGCTCGGCGGCGAGGCGCACCTCGCAGAGCAGGCTGTACAGACCCAGACTGTGATCGCGGAAGTCTGGATCGTACACGCCGATCAGGCTCTGGAGGGCCCGCTCGCCCTGGTCGAACCAGGAGAAGGCCACGAGGCGCTCGCCCTCCCAGATGGCCAGCTCTTCGGTGCGAAAGAGGCCGGTGGCGGTGCCCCCGGCGAGGAACTCCGCCAAGGAGGCGGCCCTGTCGCCGCCCACCTCTTCGACGTAGCGCAGGTACAGCGCCTCGCGCTCGGCGTCGGGGGCGCCTTCGCCCAGCGTGATGCGAAAGCGCCGATCGTTGCGCAGCAGCAGCTTTCGCGTGGATCGCCCAAAGCGATGCCCGGCGAGGCGGGTGCGGGTCCAGATGGTGGAGCGCACCTCATTGTGGCTGAGCAGGTAGCGGCAGGTCATCAACGACTGACCGACCCGGTACCAGCCCGAGGCCAGGTAGGCGTCGAGCTCAGCAGGGTCCAGTCGTTCCGGTTGGTGCAGGGACAGCGTCACCCTCTTCTTATGCCCCGCTCCAGGGCCGCCGTCACCGGGTGACCGGACGATGGCGGGCCATCTCCAGGCGGGCGATCACGCCGCGGTGCACCTCATCGGGGCCATCGGCGATGCGCAGCACCCGCGCCAGGGCAAAGAGCCCCGCCAGCGGCGTGTCCTGGGAGAGCCCTGCCCCGCCGTGGAGTTGAATGGCCATGTCGACCACCTGCTGCAGGACATTGGGCGCCACCACCTTGATCGCCGAGATCTCGCCCAGGGCGGCGATGGGGCCCACCTGCTCGAGGCGCCAGGCAGCGAAGAGCGTGAGCAGTCGGGCCTGATCGATCGCGATCCGTGCGTCGGCGATGCGCTCGCGGTTGCCGCCCAGGTTGAGGAGCGGCTTTCCAAAGGCGGTGCGGGCGCGGCCACGCTCCACCGCGAGGCCCAGCGCGCGCTCGGCGCCGCCCACGCAGCGCATGCAGTGGTGGATGCGCCCCGGACCGAGGCGGCTCTGGGCGATGAGGAAGCCCATCCCCGGCCCGCCGACGATGTGGTCGACCGGCAGGCGAACCCCGTCAAAGCGGACCTCGCCATGGCCGTAGGGGTCGTCGTAGTCGCCAAAGACCGTGAGCATCCGTTCGATCCGCACCCCCGGCGTGTCCATCGGCACCAGCACGATGCTGTGCCGCTGGTGCCGCTCGGCCGCGGGGTCGGTGACCCCCATGAACAGCGTGAAGGCGCAGCGGGGGTGGCCAAGGCCGGTGCTCCACCACTTGCGCCCCTGCAAGACCACCTCGTCGCCCTCGATCCGCGCGGTGGCGGCCATGTTGGTGGCGTCCGACGAGGCCACGGCGGGCTCGGTCATACAAAAGGCGCTGCGGAGCTCGCCGCGCAGGAGCGGCTCGAGCCAGCGGGCCTGCTGGGCGGGGCTGCCGAAGCGCTGCAGCACCTCCATGTTGCCGGTGTCTGGCGCGTTGCAGTTCATCACCTCGGGTGCGAGGAAGCTCCAGCCCATCTCCTCGGCGAGGGGCGCATAGTCGAGGGCGCCGACGCCGCCGGCCTCGGGGAGGAAGAGGTTCCACAGGCCCGCCGCCCGCGCCTCGGCCTTGAGCGCCTCGACGGCGGGGCTGACCGTCCACTGCGTCCAGTCGGGCCCCCG
>JBEIQK010000510.1:0-4842 GCA_040376505.1 Alphaproteobacteria bacterium
ATCCTGGATGCGCCTGCCACCGAGTTCGTCGCCCGCTTCGTCGGCGACGTGAACGTGCTGCCCGCCGTGGTACGGGGGGGCCGGGCCTGCGTCGGCCGGGTCTCGGCGGCGGTGGCCGACCCGCCGCCCGACGGCGCCCAGGTGCAGATGGTGGTGCGCAGCTACGATCTCAAGTTCTGGCGGGACGACGCCGGCCCGGCCACGGTGCGTCGCGTGATGACCTTGGGCGATCGGGTGCGGGTGGAGGCCTGGCTGGATGACGTGCAGGCGCCGATCTTCGCCCAGTTCCCCCGGCGCAGCTCGCTGCTGATGGGCGTAGAGGCCGGCCAGCGCATCGCCGTGGAGGTGACGACGGCGCGCATCTTCCCGATGGTCGGCCCATGATC
This sequence comes from Alphaproteobacteria bacterium, assembly GCA_040376505.1. GTDB lineage: Bacteria > Myxococcota_A > UBA796 > UBA796 > UBA2385 > JBEIQK01. Next base: position 387 of record JBEIQK010000510.1, read on the forward strand.
TACCGGGCCCTCTCGGCGGGGCTGTGGCGGGAGGTGGCGCGGCACGGCGACATCGCGGAGACCAGCGCCGCCCTGCTGGCCCTCCTGCGCGCCGTGAGCCCGGTCGACTGGCTGCTGGTGCGGTCCTGGGACGCCGAGCGCTCGCGGCTGGACACCGTGGCCCAGGTGGGCGACCCGCCGGCCGCCGAGCGGCGCACCAGCCTGCCCACACCCCGCCGAGAGGGCCTGCTGGCCTGGGCCGGCCGCGGCGTGGCGGAGTCCTGGCCGGGTCGGGAGGTGACGGGCATCGCCCGGAGCTGCGCCCCCGAGGGGCTCACCGGGCCCCTGGTGGGTGGGCCCCTCGTGGAGGATGGCGTGCTGGTGGGGGTGATCGTCGCCGGCGCCCCGCCTGAGACCCTGCCTGCCTTGCACGAGGCGATCGAGCCCTTCGCGGTGGCCCTGCGCAACGATGCCCGTCGCCACGAGCTCGCCGCCTTGCGCGAGGCCGCCGAGCAGGACCGCAGCGCCCTGCTCAGTCGACTGGCTCGTCAGGACGTCTCCGACGCCGTGGTGGGCGCCGAGCGGGGGCTGCGCGAGGTGATGGCCCGGGTGGCCCAGGTGGCGCCGACCGACGCGCCGGTGCTGATCCTCGGCGAGACGGGGGCCGGCAAAGAGGTGGTGGCCCGGGCGATCCACGCCCAGTCGCGGCGAGAGCGGGGTCCGTTTTTGCGGGTGAACTGTGGGGCCATCCCCACCGAGCTGGTGGACTCAGAGCTCTTTGGCCACGAGAAAGGTTCGTTCACCGGCGCCATCAGCCAGCGCAAGGGCTGGTTTGAGCGGGCCGACGGCGGCACCCTCTTCCTCGACGAGGTGGGTGAGCTGCCGGCGGCGGCCCAGGTGCGCCTGCTGCGGGTGCTGCAAGACGGCACCTTTCAGCGGGTCGGCGGACAGGAGAGCCACACGGTCGATGTGCGCATCGTCGCCGCCACCCACCGCGACATGGCCGGCCTGATGCGCGACGGCCGCTTTCGACAGGATCTCTGGTACCGGGTGAGCGTCTTCCCCATCCAGCTCCCGGCGCTCCGCGAGCGTCGCGGTGACATCCCCGCCCTGGCCCGCCACTTCGCCGAGCGCGCTGGCGTGCGGCTCTTCGGGCGTTCAATCCCGCTGGGTGCCGACGAGATGGAGCAGCTCGTGGCCTATGACTGGCCGGGCAATGTGCGCGAGCTGGCGGCCGTGATCGAGCGGGCGGCGATCCTCGGCAATGGGCAGCGCCTGTCGATCGGGCCGGCGCTGGGCGTGGGTCCGCGCATGTCGGGCGGCGGAGGGGCGACGGCCCCGGGAGATGAACGGTCGGAGATCGAGGCGGCCCTGCGCACCAGCCGAGGCCGCATCGAGGGGCCCTTTGGCGCCGCGGCGGCCCTGGGGGTCAATCCCCACACGCTGCGCAGCCGGCTACGGCGACTGGGGATCGACTGGAGCGCCTTTCGCGGCGGCGGGTGAGGCACCCCTCAGCGGGAGAGCCGCGCCGACACAGCGGCAGCGACCGCTTCGACGAAGGGGGAGGTGAGGAGCTGGTTGTGGTCGCCTGGGACGGGGATCACCTCAACGGCGACGCCCAGCGCCTCGGACCAACCCAGGTCGTCGGAGAGGGCGGAGGGGGCGTCGTTGCGCCCAGCGCGCCCGCTTCGAGCGGATCGCCGAGCACCGTGCCGGGGCCGTGGGCCTCACCCACGCCGCCGCCCTCGCCGCGCCCATAGCCGTTGGCGTCGGCATCGATAGAGCGGCACTGGCCCTCTGGATTCATGGCGCCGAATCTGGTCATCGCCACAGTCGCGTGGGGCGAGATCATCGTATGGACGCCGCCGGCCAGCGCCAGGGTCGACTCGCCGCGCCGCAGGCTCTCCATCACGAGGTGTACGGCCACCCGGGAGGAGTTGCAGGCGGTCTGAAAGGTCATCGCCGGACCGTTCAGAATAGCGTGTGCTCCACCACGCCGTTGTAGCCGGTGAGCAGGGCCTGCCAGAGGGCCTCGGGGCTGTCGAGCCCGCCGGGCAGGCGGCAGCCCATGCCAATGATGGCGATGGGCGCGTCGGCGGCGCCGAGGCTGTCGAGTCCTTGGTCGCGAACGCGGGTCTGGGGCGAGAGCTGCGCGACGGGCACGGAGAGGAGGTCGGCCAGGTGCGAGAGGACCTGCGCGAGCAGCGGCCCCCCGGGGGTGGTCGGTGCCTGGGTGGGGGCTGGCCTGTCCACAGTCTGCTCCTCCGGCAGGAGGAACCTTCGGAGTTCCTCGCCGCGCAGCGGGCGTTTAGCACAGGAGGGATCGTCTGGCAGGCCCCTCCGGTCTGGGTGGGTGTGGCCCCCGTGGGCCGGCGTCGGGGCTTTGCAGGCCTTACACCGCTCTGTCATTCGCCGGAGGTCGGTGCTGGGCCTCCACGGAGGCGACTGTGCGGGGGCGCATCGGTTTGGCGGACCGGCGCCCGGGCTTACTGGGTGAGGCCGAGGAAGATCGCCGCGTTGCCCTCGTAGGTAGAGCCGGTTGCGTCTTCCTGCACAGAGGGAGCGCCGATGACGAGGTCGCCGCGGCCGTCGCCGTTGAGGTCGCCCTGGCCGGCGAGGCTGTAGCCGGCGCGGTCGGCGGCGACATCGCCCGTGAAGGTGACGTCGGCGGTGGAGACCGAGCTCGTGCCGCTGAGGCTGCCGCCCATGAACAGATAGGTGGCGCCGGTGTTGCCATTGGCCTTCCAGGCGCCGACGGCCGCCTCGCTGCTGCCGTCGCCGTCGATGTCATCGACGAAGTCGAGGGCGAGGCCGGCCTTGTCGCCGCTGGCCGCGCCGGTGAAGAGGGCGGTGGCGGCGGACAGGGTGAGGGTCGACAAGGTGCTGCCGCTGCCGACCACGAGGTAGGCCGCGCCGAGGCCGCCGCTGGCCACGTCGGCGCCGATCAGGATGTCGTCGTAGCCGTCGCCGTTGGCGTCTCCGCCGCCGGCCACCGAGACGCCGGCCCGGTCGCTGGCGGCGACGCCGCGCAGCAGGGTGGCGGTGCTGCTGGAGAGGGTGATGGCGCCGGTGGCGGTGCTCTCCACCACATAGGCGAGGCCGCTGCTGGCGACGGCGCCGGTGCCGAGAGGGGCGCCGATGAGCAGCTCGCTCATGCCGTCGCCGTCGATGTCCGAGAAGTCGACCGACAGGCCGGTGGCGTCGCCGCTCGCCGCGCCAGTGAGGACCGCGGTGGCGCTGGCGGCGGTCGGGGTCGCCGCGTCGATGACGCTGTCGGCGAAGAGGTAGACGAGGCCGGCGCCGGTGCTGGAGGTGCCGCCCGCGAAGCCGGCCAGGTCGTGCTGGGGTGCGGCGACGAGGAGCTCGGCGCGGCCGTCGCCATCGGTGTCACCGTCCATCGACAGGGCGAAGCCGAGGTAGTCCTTGGCGCTGGCGCCAGACATCGAGCCGGTGGCGGAGAGGGTGCCGCTGCCATTGCCGGCGGCGCCGGCGAGGATGGAGAAGGCGCCGGCGTTGCTGCGGGTGGGGCTGGTGCCGTCGAAGAGGGCGGCGCCGACGACGATGTCGGCGTAGAGGCCGGCGTTGGTGCGGCCGGCGGCGATGGCGCTGCCCATGCGGTCGGCGGCGACGGCGCCAAAGAGCCGGCCCCCCACCGAGGCCGCCGCGGTGATGTCGGTCTCGGGATCGAGATCGGCGTCGAGGTTGGTGAGGATGTAGGCGGCGCCGCGGTTGGTGAGGGAGGTGGACTCGCCCACGGCGCCGATGATCAGGTCGTCGATTCCGTCGCCGTTGAGGTCGGGCACGATGCGGACGGCGTGACCGACCTGGGCGCCGTTGGCGCCGGTGAACAGAGCGTCGGCGTCGGCGAGGGCGGCGTCGAGCAGCTCGCAGGTGCCGCCGGTTGCGCGGGTCCCCAGCGTGCCGTCGCAGTCGTTGTCGAGGTCGTCGTTGCAGTCCTCGAGCAGGCCCGGGTGCGCCAGGGCGCTGGTGTCGTCGCAGTCGGAGGAGAGTGTGGAGTAGCCCGAACTCGGCAGGTCACAGAGCTTGGCGCTGGTGGAGCTGCCGTAGCCGTCGGCGTCGCCGTCGAGGTACCAGGTGGTCTTGGTGGCGGCGCTGGTGCTGGCGTCGGCGTCGTCGGCGAGGCTGTCGCAGTCCTCATCGGTGTTGGCGGCGTCGCAGACCTCGGTTGTGCCGGGGTTGATGCTGGCGCTGTAGTCGTTGCAGTCCGTACCCAGTGACTCGGCGGTGGTCAGATACTTGTAGGTGCTGGCGGCGGCAGGGCGCTCGCACATGCGCGTGGCGCTGCCGCCAGCGGGCAGGTAGTCGTCACTGTCATTGTCTTTGTACCAGTAACCACGCGAACTGCTGAGGACGTTTGTGTCATTGTCGTCGGTGTCGCCGTCGCAGTCTTCGTCCTCGTCGGCGACGTCGCAGATCTCACGCTCGCCGGGGTTGATGGCGTCGTTGGTGTCGTCGC
>JBEIQK010000012.1:0-25528 GCA_040376505.1 Alphaproteobacteria bacterium
GACCCGCAGCCAGCTCCAGGCCAGCCCGAGCCTGCTGCGCGCCCAACAGGCCAGCAAGACCGATCCCGACCGCTACGTCAACCTCGTGTCGCAGGCCGCCGATCACCCCGATCTGATCGTGATCCCCGACCCGCCGCCGATCGACACCGACCGCATCGAGAGAGAGCGGCAGCGGGCCCAGGCCGAGGCCCGGCTTCACTTCGATGGGCCAGCCCTGCTGCGCCTCCTCACCGATGGCTCGCTCAACGGCACCACCTACAAGCCCGATCAGATCCCCGTCTGGATTGAACAGACCCGGCGCTTCCTGGACGGCGCCGGCCCGCCCCCCGAGAAGCTGGCCAACCTGAGCCAGCAGGTCATCTCCAGCAAGGCCAAGAAGGGCCGCACCGCGCCGCGACACCCCTTCTTTGCGGCCATCGACGCCCTGGGCGAGGCCCTCGACCTGCAGCGCCAGGCCGATGACATCCTGCGCATCCGCGAGGAGCGCGCCGTGATCGAGCAGGGCCGCGCCGCGCTGGTCGCCCGCAAGGCCGAACGGCGGGTTCAGTCCTTTGGCGACCTGCTCCACGCCCTGCGCGACGCCCTGCACCACGGCCCCGACCCCGAGGGCCTCCGACGCGCCCTGCGCCAGCGCTACCAGGCCGTGATGGTCGACGAATTCCAGGACACCGACCCCGTTCAGTATGCCATCTTTCACGAGGTCTGGCATGGCCAGGAGGCTGCTGGGCTCTACCTCATCGGCGATCCGAAGCAGTCGATCTACGCCTTTCGCGGCGCCGACATCCAGGCCTACCTGCGCGCCGCCCGCAGCGCCGATCGCCGCTGGAGCCTCGATGTCAACCGCCGTAGCGATCCGGGGCTGATCGAGGCCATGAACGGCCTCTTTCTGTCCAAGTCGAACCCCTTTCTCTCTCCCGACATCCCCTACCCACCGGTGAAGCCCCGCCCCAATGCCGCAGACGTCGCCCGCGACGCCGACGGGCAGCCCCTCCCGGGCCTGGAGCTGGTGCTGCTGCGCCGTGAGGGGCTTGCCCTCACCGCCAAGGGGGATCTGATCAAGAAGGAGAGCGCCGAGCAGGCCTTGCTGGAGCGGGTGGCCCACGACGTCGCGGCGATGTTGACCCAGGGAGAGACCCTCGACGGCGAACCCGTAAAACCCGGACAGATCGCCGTCCTCACCCGCAAGAACAAGCAGGCCCTGGCAGTGCAGGCCGCCCTGCGGGCCCGCGGCGTGCCCAGCGTGATCGCCAACCAGGGCAATGTCTTTGACAGCCCCGAGGCCCACGATGTGCAGCGCCTCGTCACCGCCCTGGCCGAGCCGCGGAGCCAGCGCGCCATCGCCGCGGCGCTGGGCACCGCCCTGGTGAGCGACGAGGCCACGGCCCTGTACGACCGCCGCACCGACGAGTCGCTGCGCGAGGCCGATCTCGATCGCTTTGTGTCGTTTCGCCAGCAGTGGGACCGCCACGGCTTCCTCGTCGCCTTCCGGGCCGCCCTGGACAGCCTGGGGGTGGCCCCACGCCTGCTGCGGCGGGTGGGCGGCGAGCGCAGCCTCACCAATGTGCTGCACCTCGCCGAGTTGCTCCACGCCGAGTCGCTGCGCGGCCGACATGGCCCCGAGGGCCTCTGTCGCTGGCTCTTCACCCAGCGATGCGGCGACCGCCTGCAGCGGGCCGACACCGCCGCCGCCGAGATCCGCCTGGAGAGCGACGACAAGGCGGTGCAGGTGGTGACGGCCCACAAGAGCAAGGGGCTCGAGTATCCGGTGATCTTCTGCCCCTTCCTGCTCGACCCCGTCGAGCTCCACCCCGCCGACAAGAAGCTGCTCCTCTTCGCCGATCCCAACCGCGACCACCAGGCCGTGCTCGACCTGGGCTCTTCCGAGCTTGAACAGAACCAGGAGCACAAGCGCGAGGCCCTGCTGGCTGAAGAGCGGCGCCTGCTCTATGTCGCCCTCACCCGGCCCCGCCACCGCGCCATTGTGTATGTCGCCGCGGTCAACAACGCCAGAAAGAGCGCGCTGGCCTGGCTCCTCGGCGTCGAAGACGCCATCGCTGCACCAGACGATGGGGCGCTGTCGGCGGCCCTGCGCGGCCTCACCCGGCGACTGCCGGTCGCACTCCGGGAGGAAGCTGCACAGACGCCGCCCCTCTTCTACCAGGCGCGCGCCGAGGAGGGCCCGACCCTCGCCCCCGCACCCCGCGCGCGGGTCCTGCGCGACAACTGGCGCGCCAGCAGCTTCTCGGGCCTCGTGCGCGAGGGCGACCCCGGCGGGCTGGAGGGCGGCGCCGACCACGACGAGACCGTTCGGCCCTCGCCGGGTGGGCGGTCGGGCGATCCAGTCCCCCTCGACAGCTTCGACCGCGGACCCCGCGCCGGCACGCTCCTACACGCCATCTTCGAAGAGGCCGACTTTCAGGCGGCCGAGCCCGAGGCCCTCGCCGAGCCCGTCACCGCCGCCCTGCGCCGATTTGGCCTGCCCACCGAGGCCTGGACCGCGCCCCTGTCGAGCGCCCTGTGGGGGGTGCTGCAGTGCCCCCTCGAAGCGGGGGGCCCCCGCCTCGCCGATCTCGGCCCGGCCGACAAGATCGTCGAGATGGAGTTTCTCTTTCCGGTGGCCCAGCAGGGCGAAGGCTTCACGCCCGGTCACCTCGCCGGCGTCTTTGAGGCCCACGCCCGCGCACCCGTGCCACGCGCCTACGCCGCCGAGCTGCGCCGGATGGGCTTTGTGCCCCTGCAGGGCTGGATGCGCGGCTTTATCGATCTGGTCTTTCACCACCAGGGCCGCTTTTATGTGGTGGACTACAAGTCCAATCACCTCGGCGGCACCTGGGGCGACTACCACAGCGAGGCCATTCGCGACGCGATGGTGCACCACCACTACATCCTGCAGTACCACCTCTATGTGGCAGCCCTGCACCGCTACCTCGCTCTAAGGGTGGCCGACTATGACTACGAGACCCACATGGGCGGGGTCTATTACCTCTTTTTGCGCGGCATGAGCCCCGACAACGCGCCCGGGCACGGCGTCTGGCAGGACCGCCCCAGCCTCGCCCTGATCACCGCCCTCTCGGCCGAACTTGAACAGTCGGAGCTGATCGCATGAGCGCGCTCGACACCTTCCTCGCCGCCGGCGCCAGCCGCCCCCTCGACCACCACCTCGCGCTTACGCTGGGCCGCCTCGCCGGTGAGTCCGATGAGGCCGCGCTCCTCGGGGTGCTGGCCGCCAGCCTCGCGGTGGGCCGGGGCCATGTCTGCGCCGAGTTGGGCCGGCTCGCCAACACCGCCGTCACCAATGAGCGGGGCGAGGTGCTGCCGGGTCTGTCCTGGCCCAGCCTGACCGCCTGGCGCGGGGCCCTGTCGCGCTCGGCCCTCACCGGCGACGGCCCCCTGGTGCTCGATGGAGCCGACCGCCTCTACCTCCGCCGGTATTTTCTCTACGAGCAGCGACTGGCGAGCCAGCTCCGCGAACGAATCACCGCGCCGCCTCTTGGAGACCCGCGCCCCCTGCAGGCCGCGGTGGAGCGCCTCTTCGCGGGGATGGGCCCCGAGGCCGACGGCCAGCGGCGCGCGACCGAGCGGATCTGTCAACAGCGCTTCAGCGTGCTGGCCGGCGGGCCTGGCACCGGAAAGACAACCACGGTGGTGCGCATCCTGGCCCTGCTGATTGAGCAGTCCCAGCAGGCCAGCCGCCCCGATCCGCGCATCCTCTTGCTGGCCCCGACGGGCAAGGCCGCCCAGCGGCTGAAGGAGTCGATCCGCAAGGCCAAGGGGGGTCTACCCGTCTCGGATCGCGTCCGCGACGCCATCCCCGAGGAGGCCAGCACCCTGCACCGGGCGCTCGGGCCGATCGAGGGCTCGCCCACCCAGTTTCGCCGCAACGCCAAGGCCCCCCTGGCCGCCGACGTCGTGCTGATCGACGAGTGCTCGATGGTCGACCTGGCCACCCTGGTGCGCACCCTCGACGCCGTGCCGCCCGAGGCGCAGCTCATCCTGCTGGGCGATCCCGATCAGCTCGCCAGCGTCGAGGCCGGGGCCATCCTCGGGGATCTGTGTCGGGCGCCGGCCCTGCGGGGCTCGTTGTCGACGCTGAGCCACTCCTACCGCTTCTCCGGGGGTGGACAGATCGGCCAGCTCGCCAAGGCGATCCGCTCGGGCGAGGCCGACGAGGCGCTGGCGCTGCTGCGCGGCGGCCGGGAGGTCCGGCTCAGCGGCCCAAGCCCGGGGCACAGCCTGGGCGCGGCCCTCGATTCGGCCGTAACAGAGGGTTACACGCCCGTCTTGCGCGCAAAGAACGCCGCCGATCGGCTGCGGGCCCTCGACACCTTTCGGGTGCTCTGCGCCCACCGCCAGGGGGCCGATGGGGTCGTTGGCATCACGCCCAACATCGAGCGGGCCCTGGCGCGACAGGGGCTGCTGCGCCCCGAGCGCCGGCACTACCCGCTCCGGCCGGTCATCATCACGGTCAATGACTACGACCTGCAGCTCTACAACGGCGATGTGGGCATCACCGGGCCCGAGACCCGGGGGGCGGCGCGGGTGGCCTTTCCCGGCCTCGGCGACGGGCCGCCCCGCGAGCTGGCGGCCAGCCGCCTGCCCAGCCACGAGACGGTCTTTGCGATGAGCGTTCACAAGAGCCAGGGCTCCGAGTTTGACGCGGTGGCGCTGGTCTTGCCCGAGCGTCCGAGCCCGATCCTCACCCGCGAGCTGCTCTACACAGGCCTGACGCGGGCCAGGCTGCGCTGCGGCTTCTGGGGTGGCGAGGAGGCCCTCCGCCGGGCCATCGCCACGCCCATCCAGCGGGCCAGCGGCCTCGTCGAGGCCCTGCGCTAGGCCGCCTCGCGGGCGGGTATGGGCCGGTCCGAGAAAAAGCTGCGGCTCCGTCCGCGGGTCCCCTCTCCACCCAATGCCAACCGGGAGAGGGCCGAGCGCGTCGCCCAACCTGGGTGACTGGGTCGAGACTGTGCCGGATGCACGTCAGGATTCGGGACGTTCGCAGGGGCGGCTGGCGCCTTCCTCGTCTTCAACGCGGTTTGGTCTGGATCCACGCGCAGGTGCTGCAGCACCCCACCCGCATCCGCCAACGGCGCCGTCCGCAACCCCCGCCGCTGCCGGCTCGACGCCGCAGCCAGGCTCCATCGGCCAGCGATCGGGACCAGCCACCTGCTCACCGACGAGGCCATCCTCGACACCGACGACGAGGGTTGATGCGCCGGCCCTGAAATTCTTATTGACAGCGATTGCTGTAATGTTAACAGCAATACATGCTCACCGACCGCCGCGACCAAACCTACACCCTGCCCGCGCTGTGCGCCGAGGCCGAAGGCCTGCTGCGCGCCGCCGGGCCACCCCCCGAGGATGAGCGCGTCACCGCCTTCCCCGACGTGCGCACCGTGCGGTACTACCAGTCGCTTGGCCTCGTCGACAAGCCGCTGCGCTACGACGGGCGGCAGGCCATCTATGGCTACCGGCACCTCCTCCAGGTGCTGACGGTCAAGGTCCTGCAGACCGAGAGCTTCTCGCTGGCACAGTTGCAGCAATCGCTGGCAGGGTTCGACGACGCCCGGCTCGAAGCGGCGCTGGCCCAGGTGCTGCCCACCCAGACCGGGCCGCCGCCGCCCGCCGAGACAGAGCTCCTGAGCCCCTTCCTCACCGTTGAGCTCGGCCCCGGCCTGCTCCTCACCGTCGACACCCGCGTCCACCCTGCCCCGCTGCCTTTGATCCACACCTTGCGTCACGCCCTCTCGGAGAAGCCATGATCGCCCTTGCCCTCGCCCTGGACCTCACCGTCACCGCCCACCCCGTTGGCCTTGGCGGCCTGCTCTGCCTCGTGAAGGGGGTCGAGCAGGCGCTGCCCCTCACCGGGGTGCGGGTGCGCAGTCAGATCACCGCCGGCTTTGTCACCACCGAGATCGTACAGCGCTACGAGAACCCGCACGCCATCGCCCTTGAAGCCGTGCACATCTTCCCGCTGCCCGCCGAAGGCGCTGTGACCGCGGTGGAGTTGCGCGCCGGCGAGCTGGTCGCCCGGGCCACCTGCAAAGAGCGGCAGGAGGCCCAGAAGACCTATGAGACCGCCCGCGCCCAGGGCCAGCTCACCAGCCTGCTCACCGCCGAGCGGGCCGACGTACACACCCTGCGGGTGGCCAACCTGCCCCCCGGTCAGTCGGTGCGGGTGGCGATCACGGTGATTGAGCGCCTCACCCCGGTCGACGGTCTGTACACCTGGCGCCTGCCCACCACGCTGGCCCCCCGCTACAACCCCGGCCAGCCCGCCGGCCACAGCGGCCCCGGCGTGCTGCCCGACACCGATCAGGTGCCCGACGCCTCCCGCCTCCAGCCGCCCCTGCGCCTCACGGGGGGCACCCTGCTCGACCTGGAGGTGGAGGTCACCGGCCCGGTGCGCAGGCTCAGCGCCGCCCAGCACTGCGTCGGCCTGGAGCTCGACGGCGACCGCATCCGCGTGGCCCCCCGGGCCGACACCACGATGGACCGTGACTTCGTGCTGCGCTTCGCCCTGGGCGAGACCGAGGACTGCGCAGCCTGGACCGATGGCAAGCACACCGCCGTGCTGGTGAGCGCGCCTTCCGATCTGTCCGGGCCCACCTGCCCGCGCGACGCCGTCTTCGTGGTCGACATCTCCGGCTCGATGGAGGGCGAGAAGATGCGGGCCGCCAAGACCGCCCTGCACACCGCGCTGCACGGCCTCGTGACGGGTGATCGGTTTCGCCTGATCGCCTTTGACGATCGCATCGAAGAGTTCGCGCCGCAGCCCAGCGAATACAATGAGGTCACCCTCAAGGCCGCCGACCGCTGGATCGACCGCCTCCAGGCCCGCGGCGGCACTGAGATGTTGCCGGCGATTCAACGCGCCCTCGACGGGGAGACCCCGGCCGGCCGACTGCGCACCGTCCTCTTTGTCACCGATGGGCAGGCCACCAATGAGGATGAGCTGGCCGCCGCCGTCACCCACCGCCGCAAGGGCGCCCTCTTCTTTACCCTGGGCATCGACACCGCCGTCAACGAGGCCCTGATGAAGCGCCTCGCCCGGGTCGGCGGCGGCGTGGCCACCCTCTGTACACCCCAGGAGGACATCGAGGCCGCCGTGGCCGCCCTGGAGGCCCGCTTCGGCAGCCCCGTCGCCACCGCGGTTGTGGTGGAGGGAGAGGTCGCCCGCCGGCAGGCGCTGCCCCTCTTTCGCGGCGCGCCCATCGCCGTCCTCCTGGAGGGAGCGCCGGCCACCGTGCGCGCCACCCTCTCCACCGCCAGCGGCCCCCGCAGCCTGGAGGCGAAGCCCCGGCCGGTCTCCCAGCGCCTCGGCGCCCTCTGGGCCCGCGAGCGGGTGGCCGCCCTCGAAGACGCCATCGTGCAAAAACCAAGTCAAGAAGAGGCCTACCGCGGCGAGATTCTCAGCGTGGCCCTCGAACACCAGATTGCGAGCCGCTTTACGGCCTTTGTCGTCGTCGAAGAGCGCATCACCACATCGGGGCCCTCGATCACGGTGATTCAGCCCGCCGAGCGGCCCGCCGGCTGGAGCGAGGGCTCCCTCGGCGGCGCCCCCTCCCCTCGCGGCGGCGCCCCGATGGCCGCTCCCACCGGCGCCTTCAAAGCGCACGCATCCCCGCAGCGAGCCCGGGTCTCCGCCGCCCCGCCGCCCCCCGTGGCCTTCTCCGCCGCCCTGCCGATCCAGGCCCCGCGCGAAGAGGCCGAAGCCGCCGCACCCAGCATGGACTTCATGGAGTCCGAGCCGTCCGCGCCGGCCCCCGAGGCCAAGAAGTCCCGCTCCATGTCCTCCCGGCTGCGCGACGCCCTCTTTGGCGCGCCGCCCCCCGCGCCCCCTCCGTTGCCCCCGGCGATGTCTCCCGCCCCCGCGCCGGGAATGGCGCCGCAAAAGCCGATGAAGATGGCCAAAGAAGAGGCCTCTGCCTTGTCCTCGGCGCCCGCTCAGCCGATCGACGGCCGGCTCGCCCGGGCCCAGAGCGCCGACGGGAGCTTTGGCGACAACGTGCTCGACACCGCCGCCGCCCTGGTGCTGCTGGTGCTCGCCGGCCACAGCCGGACCACCGGGCTGCGCCGCCGCACCGTCGCCAAGGCCGCCGACTGGCTGGCGTCGCGCCGCGGTCAGTCCCCGGTCGAGGCGGCCTTCGCCCTGCTCGAAGCGCTTGAGCGCGCCGAAAGCCTGGCGACCCACCCCGGTCTCGCCGCCCTGCGACAGGCGCCGACCTGGGGCGCCGACCTCGCCGCCGCCCTGAAGTCGCGCGGGTGGACTTGAGCCTTGCGCCGGGACGCATTAGGCGCCCCGGATGCACCTCACCTACCTGACCTCCCAGGAGCGTGTGCTCTTGTGGGGAGAAGCCCCCAAGTCCCGCACGCTCTACGACGCCCTGGCTGCCTGTGGCTCCGACCAAGCGGCCAACGTGGTGGTCCCACCCGGCAGACGTGACACAGTCAAAGGTCTTGCCCTCTCCGTCACCGACGCGGTGGGGGTCCTCCTCTCGCAGCCCGACGAGGTGATCGACCAGCACCCGCCCTCTGTGCAGGCCTGGACGCTGGCCGCCCGCTTCACCGCCGATCTGGTGCGGCGCCAGCGGGTGGTGCCCCGCATGTCCGAAGACGGAAAAATGCTCTGGGGCGTCGACCTCGACACCGTGCCCGACCAGCGGCGTTTTCACGCCCTGGCCAGCACTTTTCCGCCCGCCGCCTGCGCCGAGGCGGTGGAGGGCAGCCGCAGCGGCACGGCGCCCGTGCGCGACGTCATCCTCTCCTGGATGGATGCGGTCACCACCGCCATCGTCCGCTTTGGCGTGGAGGGCGCCGAAGAGGCCGATCCCCGCTGGAGCTGGGAGGCCCGGCTCATCCAGGCCCTGGCCGGTCACATCACGCGCTTCAACCCGATCGACAACGAAGGCCGCGACATCCGCGCGGCCCTCCGTGACTGGATCACGCCGCCCGCGCCGCCCCCTTCGGGCACCCTGCGCCTCGCCCTGCGCCTGGAGCTGCCCGGCGAGGCCTCGCTGCGCTCAGGTGACTTGCGTGTGTCTTTTCTGCTCCAGGCCGAGGACGATCCCAGCCTGCTGCTCAACGCGCAGGACGTCTGGGCGGGCGGCAGTTGGGCCTTCCGGCGCCTGGGGCGCGCTTTCGCCAACCCCGAAGAGAGCCTGCTCGCCGGCCTCGCCCGCTGCGCCGAGCTCTACAAGCCGATCGAGCGCATCCTGGGCCAGGCCCAGCCCGACCACCTGATGGTCAGCCCGGGTGAGGCGATCTCCCTGCTGCACGATCTGGGCGAAGCGCTCGTCCAAAACAACTTCGGCATCCTGCTGCCCGCCGAGCTCACCGAGGCGGGGCGGCGGCGACTGAAGGTGCGGATGCGGGTGGGCGAAAAGGCCAGCACCGAGTGGAAGACCAGCGGCGCCTTCAGCCTCCAATCGGTGGTCTCCTTCAACTGGGAGGCGGCGATCGACGATGAGGCGCTCACCGCCGACGAGATCGCCGCGCTGGCCAAGGTCAAGTCCCCCTTTGTTCAACTCCGCGGCAAGTGGGTGATGGTGCGCCCCGGCGAGCTGGCCCAGGCCGCCGCCTTGTTGGAGAAGGGCGGCACCCTGTCCGGCGCTGCGGCGCTGGGCGCCGTGCTCCGCGGCGCCATCGATCACGACGACGAGCCCGTCTCGGTGGTCGCTGGCGTGGCGCTGCGCGATGTGCTCGATCGCTTGAAGGGCGCCAGCACCACGGTCACCACGCCGCCGCCGGGCTTTCAGGGCACCCTGCGTCCCTACCAGCTCCGCGGTCTCTCCTGGCTGCTCACCCTGTCCAAGCTTGGGCTGGGCTCGGTGCTGGCCGACGACATGGGCCTGGGCAAGACCATCCAGCTCCTCGCCTTCCTGCTGGCCTGGCGTCAGCAGAACCCCCAGGATCGGCGCCCCGTGCTGCTCGTCGCCCCCACGTCGGTGGTGGGCAACTGGGAGCGCGAGGCGGCCCGCTTCGCGCCCTCCTTGTCGGTGATGCGCTATCATGGGGTCAGTCGTTCGCGAAATCCCAATTTCGGCCACCATGTGGTGGTGACCTCCTATGGCGTGCTGCGGCGCGATCAGGAGATGCTCACCTCGGTGAATTGGGCCAGCGTGGTCCTCGACGAGGCGCAGAACATCAAGAACGCCGAGGCCCAGACCGCCCGGGTCGCGCGCATGTTGCAGGCCGACCATCACATCGCGCTGACCGGCACTCCGGTCGAAAACCGCCTCTCCGAGCTGTGGAGCCTCTTCGCCTTCGCGGTGCCCGGGCTGCTGGGCCCCCAGGAGACCTTCCGGCGAGAAGTGGCGAACCCCATTGAAAAAGAGGGCAACGCCGAAGCCGCCGAGCGACTGAAGCGGGTGGTGAGCCCCTTCCTGCTCCGCCGTGTGAAGACCGACCCCACCGTCATCAGCGATCTGCCCGAGAAGATCGAGATGAAGGAGATCTGCGCGCTGTCCCGCGAGCAGGTGAGCCTGTACCAGGCCTCGGTGGCCAACGCCCTGGAGCGCATCGCCAACGCCGACGGCATCCAGCGCCGCGGGCTTGTGCTGGCGCTGATCATGGGCCTCAAACAGATCTGCAACCACCCCGCCCAGTTCCAAAAAGAGCCGGGCCCCCTGCCCAACCGTTCGGGCAAGCTCGATCGCCTCGTCGAGATGATGGAAGAGGTGGTGGCCGTGGGCGATCGCGCCCTGGTCTTCACCCAGTTTCGCGAGATGGGCGAGCTGCTCGTCAATCAGCTCACCGAGGCCTTCGGCGAAGAGGTCTTCTTTCTCCACGGCGGCACCTCGCGGGTGCAGCGCGACCGCATGGTGGAGCGCTTCCAGAACGATCCCAACGCGCCGCACATCTTTGTGCTCTCTCTCAAGGCCGGCGGCACCGGGCTCAACCTCACCGCCGCCAACCATGTCTTTCACTTTGATCGCTGGTGGAACCCGGCGGTCGAAGATCAGGCCACCGACCGCGCCTTCCGCATTGGACAGACCCGCGGCGTGCAGGTGCACAAGCTCATCTGCGCCGGCACGATGGAAGAGAAGGTCGACCAGCTCCTCGAAAAGAAGCGCGATCTGGCCGCCCGGATCGTCGGCTCGGGCGAGGCCTGGATCACCGAGATGAACGATGCCGAGCTGCGAGAGCTCTTCAGCCTCTCCAGCGACAGCGTCGACGATGACGACGACACCAGCGCCCAGGGCGACCGCCGCCGTGGCCGGGGGAAGGCATGATGGACCGAGCACGCAGCGCCCGCAGCGAAGACAGCCTGCCCAGCGAGAGGCCGGCGCGCACCAGCGAAGGCGGACGGGAGCCAGACGCCGAGATCGGCTGGTGGGGAAACCAGTGGATCAACTCCCTGAAGAGCATGTCCTACGGCTATGCCACCCGCCTCGATCGGGGACTGCGCTACTTCCAGCGCCGGCGCGTGCACGATGTCAGCGTGGGCCATGGTGCGGTGAAGGCGCTGGTGACGGGCACGCAGGAGTATCGGGTCGCCATTCGCCCGATCGTCTTCCCCGAGGCGGTCTGGTCCTCGGCGATCCGCTCGCTGGCCGCCGAGTCGGGCTTCGCCGCTCAATTGCTGGCCGGCGAGATGCCCGCCGACATCGAGCGCGCCTTCGCCGACACCCAAACCAGCCTCTTTCCGCTGGTGCCCAATTCGATTCAGACCGAGTGCACGTGTAGCGACTGGGGCCAGCCCTGCAAGCACGTCGCCGCCGTGCAGTATGTCATCGCCCGGCGCATCGATCTCGATCCCTTCGTGCTCTTTCTCCTGCGTGGACGAAACAAGGAGCAGCTCCAAGACGCCCTGCGAAAGGCGCGCACCAGCGGCACCATCGCCCCCTCGCGCCCCGCCGAGGCCGATGTGGAGCGGGTGCGCCCCCAGGTGCACACCGAGGTCGCCTTCGACCGCTGGAACGGCCCGTCGCCCACCCTGGTCTTTCCCTCTGCCGATGAGCCCGGGGTCAGCCTGCTGCAGTTGATGGGCCCGCCGCCCAGTTGGGGGGGCCTCGGCTCCTTCCAGGCCGCCCTCGCGCCGATGCTCACCCGCGCCTCCAAGCGCGGTCAGGACCTCCTCGACCACAAGGGCTGGGTCACCGAGGCGCCCAAGAGCCGAAAGAAGACGGCCGCCGCGAAAAAGACCTGAAGCAGGCCCCCAAGCGCACCGTCCGCTGCCCAGGAGGTGCCGGATGGCGCAGCGAAGCTCGGATGAGGTGGCGACGGACGCGGGCAAAGTGATAGGGGCCCGCTCCCCGGAGGCTCCCCATGCAGATCAATTCCGAGAGCCGCATCTCCCATCCGCTGGACCGCGTCTACAAGGCCTACCGCGACCAGCTGCCGCTCATCGCCCGGCACATGCCCGACATCAAGGCGATCAACGTGCGCAGCCGCATCGAGACGCCGACGGGGCCGCATCTGCTCAACGAGTGGATCGCCCACAAAGAGCTGCCGAGCGTGGTGGCCTCGATTGTGAAGCCCGAGATGATGCGCTGGGAGGACCACGCCGAGTGGCACGACGCCGAGACCTATGTGGCTTGGCGCCTCGTCATCCCGGCCTTCCCCGATCAGGTGCGCTGCTCGGGCCGCAACACCTTTGTGGCCGACGGCCCCAACGCGACCCGCGTGATCCTGACCGGCGATCTGGAGATCAAGCTGGACCGCATCCCCGGGGTGCCCGGCTTCATGGCCAAGAAGATCGCGCCCAGCGTGGAGGAGTTCTTTGTGAAGCTCATCACGCCCAACCTCGCCAAGACCAACCAGTCGCTCCAGCAATTCCTCGACGCCCGATGATGGCGCTCCTCGCCCTCTTCGCCTGGAGCAGCGTCGCGCAGGCCGAGACGCCAGCGCCTGCCGAAGAGGCCACGCTGGCCGAGAAGAAGGGCCAGGGCGGCGCAAAAGGCGAGAAGGGCCGCAAGGGCAAGGGTCGCCACAAAGGCCCGCCGCCCGGCGACGGCGAGTACGAGCACGAGACCTTCGCCACCCCCTCGGCCGGCCTCGTCACCTGGAATGACGGCACCACCACCACCTCATCGCTGTCGATCGGTGGGCAGGCCGGCGTCAATTACTGGGAGATCGGCGGCCCCCTGCCCCGCTACCAGGGCACCACCCGGGCGGCGCTGTCGTACATTTTGGGCACCAACACCGCCACCAACAACAGCCTCTCGGGCTGGGAGGCGCGCATCGGCTCCTTCTACGGGCCGCGCTGGCGCAAGGCGGCGCTGCAGGCCGGCCCCGACCTCTTCCACAGCCAGTACCGCTACGGAAAGGCCCAACTCGACCCCACCACCGGCCTCGCCCTGCCCGTGACCGCCTACGCCTGGCAAAAGCCCTTCTCGGTCTACGCCGGCCTGGAGCCCGCCTGGTACCTCACCGATCAGGAGGGCACCGACTGGTCAGAGGCAGAGCTGCCGGGCATCGGCGATGAGTTCAGCTACAAGCTCGGCGCCTCCATGCAGGTCAAGGGCTTTCGCGCGGGCGTCGACGCGGTCTGGAGACAGACCCCCTACGGCGTCCAGTCGGGCTATGGGCTGTCCCTGGGGCTGAACAAGTAGGCAAAGCACCACAACAGCGAAACCGCAGAAAGGCCTGTGGATCTTTCTGTTGTGACCAGATAGGGGGACCCCGTCCTTTGGCGGCCCCCCATGTTGTCGCGCCTCCGACTTCCGCCCCTTCCCCCGCAGGCCCAGCAGGCCCGCGTGGTGATCGTGGGCGCCGGCGCTGCCGGGCTCGTCGCCGCCCACCTCCTCCAGAACGCAGGCGTGCAGGTCGAGGTGATCGAGGCCAACGCCCAGCCCGGCGGCCGCGTGCGTCGCAGCGCCTCGGGCTGGGAGCAGGGCGCCTGCCACCTGCGCGGCATCACCAACCTCCTCGCCCGCGAGGCGATCGAGCGCGGCGTGGTGCAGCAGGTGCTCGGTCTTCGGCCGATGGTGATCCTCGACGGCCGCCTGCACGACCTGACCGCCCCCGGCCTCGACGCCGACATCGCCGCCCTGATGGCCCAGATCGCCCGGATTCCCTCCTACCGGGGCGGCGCCCAGCCCCTTTCCGCCTGGCTGGCCCGGCGGGAGCTGCCCCCCCGGGTGCAGCCGCTCGCCGGCCGCCTCGCCGAGCTGGTGGGCGGCACCGCCGAGACCGTCTGCATCGCCGAGCTGGCGCGGCTGTACCCGGCCCTGCCCTTCCTCTACGGCCCGGCCGGCGATCACGCCGATCACGATGTCACCGAGCCCTTTGTCTCGCTGCTCGACGGCCTCGTCTTGCCGCTGCGGGGCGTGCTGCACACCGGCGCCGCGGTCACCGCCATCCACCATGGCGGGCGTGGGCCCCTGCGGGTCGACACGGCCACGGGCCGCTCCTGGACCGCCGACAAGGTGCTGGTGACCGTGCCCCTGCCCATCCTCAAGCAGCGGCGCATCCAGTTCTTTCCGGCCCTGCCCTGGGCCAAGCTCCAGGCCATCGACCGCCTGCAGGTGGTGCCCGGCCTCAAGGGGCGGCTCACCTTCTCCGCGGCCTTCTGGCCGAGCCCCTTTCGCCTGATCGGCGCCGAGACGGTGGCCCGCTGCTGGACCGAGCGCAGCGCGCCCGCCCTGCAGTTCGAGGCCCTGGGCCACCAGGCCGAGGCCCTCGCCTGCCTGCGCCCCGAGGAGGCCGCCCACCGCGTGCTCGCCGAGCTGGACCCCCTCTTCGACGGCGAGCCCAGCAAGCGCTTTGTCGAGGCCGAGCTGCTGGACTGGACCGCCGAGCCCTGGATCGGCGGCGCCTACACCCTGCCCGCCGCCGGCTGGACCGCCGACAAGGCCCGCCTCGCCCAGCCGATCCACGGCCGGCTCTTCTTCGCCGGCGACGCCACCAACACCGGCGCCCCCTTTGAGCACACGCCCCACACTGTTCAAGGGGCCCTCGCCACCGGACTGCGCGCCGCCACCGAGATCGCCACCGCCCTGCGCCACCCAGAGCGATAAAGCCGCGACCCTGGTGACACGCCCCGCCGGCGCCGGTGTTCCAGGAAGCGACCGGCCCCATGCCGGCAGGAGCCCCCCGCGTGGCCATTGATGTCGAGGAGCTGTACCGCCGCTACGGCGGCATGGTGCATCGTCGCTGCAAAGCGCTGCTGCATGACGAGGAGCGCGCCGTGGAGGCCACCCACGACGTGTTCGTGGCCCTGCTGCGCAACCAGGATCGGCTCGACGGCACCGCCGCCAGCTCGCTGCTGTACCGCATCGCCACCAACACCTCGCTCAACTTGATCCGCGGCCAGAGCCGCCGCCCCGAAGACCCCACCGAGCTGATCCACGAGATCGCCACCGCACCCGACACCGACGAGCGAAGCACCGCCCGCCGGCTCCTCGACACCATCTTCGCCCGCGAGCAGCCATCCACCCGAACGATGGCCGTGCTGCACCTCGTCGACGGCCTCACCCTCGAAGAGGTCGCCGCCGAGACCGGGCTCAGCGTCTCGGGCGTCCGCAAGCGCCTGCGCACCTTGAAGGGCCACGTCGCCGCCCTGGAGGGCCTCTAAGCCATGAAAAACCTTCACCTTGAGCGCCTGCATGCCGGCGAGCTGCCCGCCGAGGAGGCCGCCCGCCTCCGGTCTGACCCGGCGGTGGCGGCGCGCCTGCAGGCCCTGCAGGCCGATGACGCCGCGCTCTTCACCCGGCTGCCCCCGGGCCGCTTCGCCCACAACGTCGCCCGCCGCGCCGGCCGCGGCCGCCGGGCCGCCCTCGTCGTTGGCGCCCCCGTCCTGGCCCTGGCCGCTGGCCTCGCCCTGACGCTGCTCCCCGGGCCCACCCCCTCGGCGAACCCCGATCCCCGGCCGATCGCCGCCGTCGAAGAGGGCGTGCGCACCAAGGGCGCCGGGCCCAGCCTGCGCCTCGATCGCCGCACCGCCAGCGGCTCGGAGCCCCTCGAAGCCGGCGACCTCGCCCGGGCCGGCGACGTGCTGTCCATCCGCGTGCTGGGGGCCGGCCGCACCTATGGGCTCGTCTTTTCGGCCGACGGGGCGGGGGCCCTCACCCTGCACTTCCCCGCCACCGAAGACGGGGTCGGCGAGCTGGCCCCCACCGGCGCCACCCTGCTGCCGGTCGCCTACGCCCTCGACGAGGCCCCCCGCTTCGAGCGCTTCTTTCTGGTGACGGCCCCCGAGCCCATCGACGTCTCCGCCATCCTCGACGCCGCCCGCCGCGCCGGCGCCGCCCTTGAGTCCGCCGCCCTCGCCCTGCCGCCCGGCCACGAGCAGAGCTCCCTCCTCCTCCGGAAGGCCCCATGAGCTCCCTCCTCCTCCTCCTCGCCGCCCTCGGGGTCGCCCAGGCCGCCGAGGTGCGCCGCTACGCGCTCATCGCCGGCGCCAACAACGGCGGCCCCGAGCGCGTCACCCTGCGCTACGCCGCCACCGACGCCCAGCACGTCGCCGCGGTCCTCGGCGAGCTCGGCGGTCTGCGCCCCGCCGATGAGCTGCTGCTCACCAACCCCCGCCGGGCCGACATCGAGGCCGCCCTGCGCCAGCTCAACCAGAAGATCGCCGCCGACAAGGCCGCCTCCCGGCGCACCGAGGTGCTCTTCTACTACTCGGGCCACTCCGACGAAAACGGCCTGCTGCTGGGCCCCGACCGCTACCCCTACAAGGAGCTGCGCGCCGCCATCGACGGCCTGGGCGCCGACGTCAAGATCGCCATCCTCGACTCCTGCGCCTCGGGGGCGATGGTGCGCCAGAAGGGCGGAACCCACGTCCCCACCTTCCTGATCGACGAGTCGAGCGAGGTGAAGGGCCACGCCTTCCTCACTTCCTCCTCGGCCGACGAGGCCAGCCAGGAGGCCGACCGCATCGGCGCCTCGTACTTCACCCACGCGCTGGTCACCGGCCTGCGCGGCGGCGCTGACCGCGATCTCGACGGCCAGGTCACGCTCACCGAGGCCTACCAGTTCGCCTATGACGAGACCCTGCGCCGCACCGAGTCCACCGCCTCGGGCGCCCAGCACCCCGCCTACGACATGCGCCTGGTGGGCACCGGCGACCTCGTGATGACCGACCTGCGCCAGACCAGCGCCGCCCTGCGCTTCGCCCCCGAGGTCGCCGGCCGCCTCTTCGTGCGCGACGCCGACGGCCAGCTCGTCGCCGAGCTCTCCAAGAGCCCCGGCCGCGAGCTGCTCCTCGGCCTGGAGCCCGGCACCTACACCGTCACCCGCGAAGAGGGAAAGTCCCTTCAGACCGCCACCCTCGTCGTCGCCGCCGGCGGCGTCGGCCAGCTCACCGCCGGCTCCTTTGGCGCCCTCGCCCGCAGCGCCACCGTGGCCCGCGGCGAGGCCGAAGGCCTGCCGCTCCCGGTGGAGCCGCTGTCCCTGATGATCCTGCCCGACTTTACCGGCCCCGACGGCATGGGCCTCGCCCAGGAGACCCAGACCCTGGCCCTGGGCCTCGTCGCCGCCGGCGCCGAAGAGCTCGATGGTTGGGCCCTGTCTGTCGGGGCCAACCTCTACGGCCGGCGCGCCGAGGGCGGCCTCTTCTCGGCCGGCGCCAACATCATCCAAGGCGAGCTGGAGGGCGTGGCCGGCAGCGCCGGCGTCAACATCGTCGGCGGGATCACCCAGGGCGTGGTGCTGAGCGGCGGCGCCAACCTCCACGCCGGGGCCGTGCAGGGCGCCCTGGCCAGCGGCGGGGCCAACGTCGCCGCGCAAGGCGCGCAGGGCATCCTGCTCAGCGGCGGGGCCAACGTGGTCGGCGGGCGGCTCGAAGGCCTGATGGTGAGCGGCGGCGTCAACCTCGTCGGCGCCGGCTTTGAGGGCGGCCAGCTTGGCGTGGTCAACATCGCCGGCGGAGCGGCCGAGGGCGGCCAGATCGCGGTGGTCAACGTGGCCGAGCACCTCGAGGGCCTGCAATTGGGCGTGGTCAACATCGCCGACGACCTCGACGGCGTGCCGATCGGCCTCATCAGCTACTCGGGCACCGGCATCCTCGCCGCCGAGGTCTGGGGCAGCGAGACCGTGCCCCTGCACCTCGGCTTCAAGATGGGCGCCCGCCATGTCTACAACACGGCCTGGGCCGGCGGAGATCCGCGCGCCGACGGCAAGATCGTCGCCCGCAACCTGGGCTATGGCATCGGCGCCCGCTACACCGCCCGGCGCTTTGACTGGGACACCGATGTGGTGGGCATCCTCACCCTGCCCGATCGCTGCAATGAGGTCTGCCTCACCTCGGAGGCGGGCCTGCGCAGCAGCCTCTCCTTCGCCGCCACCCCCTGGCTCGCCCCCTTCGCTGGCGGCATGACCGTCCTGGCGCTGCCCTTCGACGCCAGCGGCCAGACCGCGCGCCCGATCAACGGCCCGGATGACCTGAAGCTGCGCAGCAGCGTGATGGCCGGCCTGCGCTTCTCACGGCCGCCACGGCCTCGCACCCCGACGAGCGAGCCCGCATCGACCTTGTAGCGGGTGCTCAGCCCCGTCGCGCCCCGATGACGCAGATCGCTGCGCAGACCACCTCGAAGCCCAGGGCGCCGAGGTTGAAGCCCTGCTCGGCCATCCCATCGAGCACCAGCCCCAACAGGCGCCCCAGGGCCAGCGCCCCATAGAGCAGGCCAAAGAGGCCCAGGGTGGCCGCCTGCCGCGTCGGCTGCAGGGCCCCGATCCCCGCCACCCCGCCCAGCGCGAGCTGGAGCGCGCCATAGTAGGCCCGCACATCGGTCAAGGCCGCCGGCGCCGGCAGCGAGGCCCCGCTCAGCGCCGCCATCGCCGCGGGGTCCACGAGGTAGGCCAGCCCGAAGGCCGAGAGCAGCAGCGCCTGCGCCACCAGAAAGAGCCGCCAGCCGGTCATCGCGCACCTCGCCCCACGCCCCTACCCCGGCGGGCTGCGCTGCCCAGGGCCCCAGGGGAGGGGCCACATGGCCCCATCGGGGCTACAAGGGCGCTTCACGCGAGCACCCATGTACATCACACACACCGACGCCCTGGCCGACTTCTGCGAGAAGCTACAAGGCGCCCCCTACATCGCCGTCGACACCGAGTTTCTGCGCGAGCGCACCTACTACGCCCAGCTCTGCTTAGTGCAGGTCGCCTATGGCGAGAACGCCGCGGTGATCGACGTCCTCGCCCCCGACCTCGACATGGGGCCCCTGCGGGCCCTGCTCCTCGACCCGGGCATCCTCAAGGTCTTTCACGCCGCCACCCAGGATCTCGCCATCTTCTTCCAGAAGATCGGCCAGATCCCCGCCCCGGTCTTCGACACCCAGATCGCCGCCGCCGCCTGCGGCCATGGCGAGCAGGTGGGCTACGCCGCCCTCGCCCAGCGCCTGCTTGGCGTGGAGATCGACAAGGCCTCGCAGGCCACCGACTGGTCGCTGCGCCCGCTGACCGAGCGGCAGCTCGTCTACGCGCAGGGCGACGTCACCTTCCTCTGCCAGCTCTACGAGAAGCTGGCCGACGACCTCCTCGCCCGCGACCGGCTCACCTGGGTGCAGTCCGACATGAACGCGCTGTGCGCCGAGGGCCGCTACACCGTCGATCCGCAGCTCTCCTACCTGCGCCTGCGCACCCGCCACCCGAGCCGCAAGACCCTCGCCGTCCTGCGCGAGCTGGCCGCCTGGCGCGAGCACACCGCGATGGAGCGCGACCTGCCGCTCTCCTGGGTGGTGCACGACGACGCCCTGATCGAGATCGCCCAGAACACCCCACGAGACCTTGGCGAGCTGGCCCGGGTGCGCGCGCTCAAGCCCGGCGTGGCCAAGGGCGCCGACGGCAAGGCCCTCCTCGCCTGCGTCCAGCGCGCCCTGGGCCTGCCGCCCGCCGAGTGGCCGAG
Organism: Alphaproteobacteria bacterium; assembly: GCA_040376505.1. Lineage (GTDB taxonomy): Bacteria > Myxococcota_A > UBA796 > UBA796 > UBA2385 > JBEIQK01. The sequence goes on from JBEIQK010000012.1 coordinate 19,784, forward strand.
CCCGCCCGATCGCAAGGCCAGCGCCGACGAGTCGCTGGTGGCGCTGCTCACCGCCCTGCTTCGCCTGCGCGCCGAGGCCCATGGCGTGGCCGCCCGCCTCGTGGCCACCCGCGAAGAGCTCGACCAGCTCGCCACCGGCGCCACCTCCGGCCTGGAGTGCCTCACCGGCTGGCGCCGCGAGATGTTTGGCGAAGACGCCCTGGCCCTGCGCGCCGGCCGCCTCGCCCTGACCGGCCACAAGGGTGGCGTCACCGTGGTTTCGCGCCCCGGATAGCGCGCCGCCCCGCCCGGGCGGCCCGCCCGTGTAAGATGCGCCAGGAAGGAGCCCATGAGCACCCGCGCCAAACTCATCATCGCCCTGCTGGTTGGCATCTTCGTCTCGATGGTCGTCGCCGTGGTGCTGGTGGCCGCCTTCGTGATGCGCCAGAGCCAGCCCGAAGACAGCGAAGCGGTGGCCAAGGCCAGCGCAGCCCCGGCCGAGGGCGAGGCGTTGGCCCGCATCCAGGCCCGCGGCGAGCTGCGGGTGCTCATGGACACCGGCACCCCACCCTGGACCGGCCTGCCGCCGATGTTCCAGCCCAACGCCGCCGGCGAGCCCGATGGCTTTGACTACCGCCTCGCCGCGCGCATCGCCGATGACATCGGCGTGGAGAAGGTCAAGATCCTGCACTCCACCTACATGGACTTCAGCAGCCGCCTCACCACCGATCCCGAGGTCGACCTCGTCCTCTCGGGCTTCGTGCCCTACAACGAGCCCGGCCTCACCTGGTCGGAGCCCTACCTGGAATTCGGACTGTGTCTGATCGTCGCTGGCGACTCCAAGATTGAGACAATCGACGACCTGTGGGGCAAGCGCATCGCCATCTTCCCCGATGACGCCGCCGAGGCCGAGGTCAAGCGCCTCGTGAAGGGCTACAAGAGCCTGCAGCGCATTGAAAACGGCTACTTCGAGCTCATCTTGAACGGAAAGCTCGACGCCCTCATCTACGACTACCCCTTCGCCGCCGCCGAGATCGCGGTGCACTACAGCCGCTTTCCGCAGCACAACGGCAAGCTGCGCATCGCCCAGTACAACCTCACCGACTCCACCTACAACGTGGCCGTGCGCAGCGCCGACACCGACCTCCTCGCCGCGGTCAACACCAGCATCGCCGCCTGGCGCCAGAGCCCCGACTACGCCCAGGCCGTGAAAGACTTCCTCTCGGGGCTCGACTCCATCGCCCTGCCCCAGGAGGTCCAAAACGATCCCAACGCCCGCACCCACGCCGTCGCCAAGGGGGAGACCCTGGCCAGCATCGCGGTCACCGTCTACGGCGACGGCGAGAAGTGGAAGGCGATCTGGGAGGCCAACAAGGAGCGCCTGCCCAACCCCAACCTCGTCGAGGTCGGCGATGTCCTCGTCCTCCCCTGAGGGTGGGCCATGAAGAGCCTCGCCAACGGCGAGCGCATCGGCGACTGGATCGTCGAGTCGCGCCTGGGCGAGGGGGCGATGGCGACCGTCTACCGCTGCCGCCACGCCCTCTCGGGTCGACTGACCGCCGCCGTCAAGCTCCTGCGGCCCGAGGTGCCCGGCGACAGCGCCGACAAGTGGTTCCTGCGCGAGATCGAGACCCTGGCCTCCCTCACGCACCCCGGCATCGTGCGCATCCTGCACCCCGGCCACGACAAGGAGCGCGGCGCCTACTTCCTCGCCATGGAGCTGATCGCCGGCCGCACCCTGCGCCAGCGCCTGCACACCGGCCCGCTCACCAGCGGCGAGGCCCGCGATCTGTTCGCCAGCCTCGCCGAGGCCCTGTCGGTGGCCCACGCCGCCCACATCTTTCACCGCGACATCAAGCCCTCCAACATCATGATCCGCCCCGACGGCACGCCTGTGCTGCTCGACTTCGGCATCGCCACCGCCGCCGATCCGGCGGATCAGACCACCACCGCCGTGGGCACCCCCACCTACATGGCGCCGGAGCTCTTCGACGCCGGGCCGATCGATCCGGCCAAGGCCGATCTGTACAGCATGGGGGTGGTGCTCCACGAGTGTCTCACCGGCAGCCGGCCCTTCGCCGAGGGCGACAGCAAGCGACACAGCTCCGAGCGCGTCGCCACCACCGTCGCCGCCAAGCTGCGCACCGAGCAGCTCGATCCCGGCTATGGGGTGGAGGCCGGCTTGCGGTAGATCGTGCGGCGACTGAGCCGCCGCGACCCGGCCCAGCGCATCGCCTCCATGGAGGAGGCGGCGCGCCTGCTGCGCGACGAGCCGCGCCTGCCCAGCATTGGCTCGATGGGCCCCGACGCCATCGCCCGGGCCCTGCCGCCGAAGGCGCAGGCGGCCCCACCCGCCGCGCCGGCGCCACCCGCCGCGCCGGCAGAAGACGGGGCGGTCTTGCGGAGGTGGATCGTGGGGGGCGTGCTGGTGGCCCTGGGTCTGTCGATCTTGTTGGGCGGAGCGGCCTGGCTGTGGGTGATGAGTCTTTAGGTGTCCGGGCGGGCCGCCCCGCGGAGGGCTGTCAGGAGTGACAGTGGTCCTACCTACGTTTTTTCGATCTCCGTCACCTGACGGTTGTCACCAGGTCTCGTGCGGCTTGTAATTCCATTGGCACGCTTCGTGCAAAGGCCCGATTCGCCAACGAAGCGACCCAATGTGTTAGCCTCCCCTGGGAGCTTCTTTCGCCCGGAGATACCGTGAACCACCCCTGCCGCCCACGCCTCCTCCTCGCCTTCGGGCTTCCTGCACCTGCTCGCATGTACGGGCGACAAGGCGCCGGCCGACACCCACAGCCCACCTGCGGTGGACACCGACTGGGCGGACACCGCCACCCCCGACAGCAGCAACCCCGACACCAGCCTGCCCACCGATGAAGACATCTGCAACGAATGTGTGGCGGCAGACCCCACCTTCACGGTCGCCGCGCCCGATGACTGCGACGGCGACGGCCTCACCAACTCCGCCGAAGCGGGCACCGCCTACACCCACGCCGATGGCAGCACCCACTACACCAGCGCCTGCCTCGCCGACACCGACAGCGACGGCATCTCCGACCGCGACGAGGCTGCGCGCTTCTGCGAAGATCCCACCCAGGCCGACTCCGACGGCGACGGCCTCTCCGATGGCGAAGAGAAGGCTCTTGGCACCAACTCCTGCGAGACCGACACCGATGGCGACGGCCTCTCCGACAGCGAGGACCCCGACCCCTCCACCTCCGACAGCGACGGGGACGGACTGACCGCCTGGGAAGAGGCCTACTACGGCACGTCGGACGCCACCTATGACTCTGACGGCGACTGCATGAGCGACGGCGATGAGGCGACCGCGGCAATGGCCTACGGCATCACGGCCGACGCCCCCGACGGCCTGGACCCCACCAACCCCGACTCCGATGACGACGGACTGTCCGACGGCCTCGAGGCGAACACCCTCGCCAGCGTCGATCCCAACATGCCTCACTGTAGCGGCGTTCCCTTCTACAATCTGAGCCCGGTCGACGCCGACTGGGACAACGATGGCCTCAAAGACGGCGAGGAGCTCTTCCCCACCGAATCGGGGGCGACGGCCTCGGAACCGAAGAACGAGGACACCGACGGTGACACGGTCCACGACGACGAGGAGCGCGTGTTGGGGACCAACCCCACCCTGCCCGACACCGACGGCGACTGTTTGGAGGATGGCGAGGAGACCACCACCAGTCCCATCCTCGAGGACACCGACACCGATGGCCGGGTGGACGGCGCCGAGGTGTTGGGTTCTTGCCCCTCCGCTCCGGGCGGCATCACCTCTGATCCTCTGATCATCGACACCGACGCAGATGGCCTTACCGACGGCGAAGAGGTGAGCGGCACGGGTACGAGCTGGACCTGCCCCTTTCCGGCGACGGGCTGTATCACCGACCCCAATGTGCCCGACACCGACGAAGACGGCCTCGAAGATGATGATGAGCGCACCTATGGCACGGATGGCAGCGTTGGGGACACCGATGGGGATGGGCTGAGTGATGGAGACGAGGTCTCCTGGGGGGCGCTCAAGAGCGCGGGCGTTGCGCACTACGCCAATGACATCACGCTGCCGGACGCGCTCTACGGGGTCAATGAGGAGCGGAGCTGCTCTTCGGTCACCAGCACGAATGGCAGCACCTTTGAGGAGCCCTTTGCGGGATCGCCTACCTCGGAATACTCCGCGGCCGCCTACTATTTTACCGGAACTTCCGGGGGAGACTACTTAGGGTTCGGCTATGCAAAGGAGTGCCAGTGCACCCTCTCCTTCAACGACGTTCGCCCCTGGAAGGTCACCGGCGTCAGCGTCCGCATTGAGACCGCCGCCCACACCGCCCCCTCAGGCTCCTACAAGTCCCTCTGGTTGACCAATCAAACCCCCGCCGCCGTGGCCCTCTACCTGCCCTGGTACACCAGCTCCACCACGGGCAAGGTCTTCTCCATGGACAGCGAGAACACCCAGGCCACCGATGGCTCGACCGAATACTGGTACGGCTTCGGCGCCAACCCGCTCTCTTCCGACATCCTCACCTACAACACGGTGAGCAGCGGCGGCGCTGAGGTCCAGGTCGGGCGCGACAGCAGCGGCACCGAGCTCGACACCAAGGTCTATGTGTCCCGCGTCAACCTCCTCGGCGAGGACATCGGCTACTGCGAGCACCTCATGGCCAGATACCGCTCCAGTCACAAACTCAAGGTCACGCTGGACTCCTACTCCCGCACCACGGCCATGCGGGCCGCCTGCACCGAAGGCAGCACCGACACCACCCTCTACCAGTGGTTCAAGCTGGGGGGGGAGGGTCGCCTGCTTGCCGTCGGCGGCAGCGACAGCCACGAAGGGGCCGCGCCCGTTCGCTTCGAGGTCACCGACTGGCACGGCGCCCACAGCCTGACCGGCACGGACCGGCTCGGCCGCACCGTTCGCCTCAACCGCAGCCAGGGCGCCCTGCACATCGGCGCGGGCAGATTCGACAGCAACGGAGCGGTCTGGCGGGCCCAGGACGGCGCTGGCGCGCCGATCTCCGCCCCCATCGGGCTCTCCATCCAACATCAGTGCGCGGCCAGCCCTCCCGCGGCCACCGGCAGCTTGTCGCTGAGTTGGAGTCAGCTCGACGACTGGCTGCAACAAGGACTCGGTCTGTCGCTCTCCAGCCTGATCTCGGTGGGCATGCCGATGGAGACCGAGGCCATCCGCCTGCGCATCGCCACCAAGGCAGGCACCAACGAGACCCACCTCATCATCGAAGCCGTGGGCGCCGGCGAGCTCGACCGCATCCCCCTCACACAGCGGACCGCCAACCTGTACAGCTTTCAGCTTCGTCGCCCCAAGCTGTCGGTGAGCGGCGCGATCTACCGCAACACGAATGGCAGCTACGAGCTGCGCATCGTGCGCGGAGCCGTGGGCGAGCCCGGCAGCGCGCTTCCCATTCGCGCCTTTCAGAGCACCATTCCAGTCTCCGTCAGCCCCTAGTCGTTGGCGACAGCGCCCTGGGCACCCACCAGGGCGCTGTCGCCTCGGAGTGTTGCATGATCTTCCTCCTCACCCTCGCCGGCTGCCTCATCAACGACGACCTGTACGCCCTGCGCCGGCTTGCCCTACGCGATGGCGACGGCGATGGCCAGAGCCCCGAGCAGGGCGACTGCGATGACAACGACCCGATGCGTTACACCGGCGCCCCGGAGTCCTGTGACGGAGAAGATGACAACTGCAACGGCGCCATCGACGAAGAAGGCACCGATGGCGCCTTCTACTTCGACCTGGAC
>JBEIQK010000665.1:0-3745 GCA_040376505.1 Alphaproteobacteria bacterium
CCACCGCCTCCAAACCCGGCTGGAAGGTAGAGGCGGCGATCAGATCGCCGTCGCCAAAGCGCTCCAGCCAGGCGCGGGCCTGAGGAGGGTCGACAGCGGCGGCGGCTCTGATCACGGGGGGGTTTCCAGTCCAGCCCAGGCTAAGGAGGCTACCCGCCGAAAGCAAGGGTTCGCCCTGCGCGCCGGCCCCAAAGCGCCGGGCGGATTCAAACGGAGCGACGATCTCCCACGACCCTCTTGACAGCGTTACGCGACACTGTCATATCGGGTCATGAAGCTCACCGACCTCGCCGCCGCCGCCGACACCACCCCTCGCACCATTCGCTACTACATCGCCCAGGGCCTCCTGCCGCCCCCCGCCGGGGCGGGGCCCACGGCGAATTATACAGACGAACACCTGCGCTGCCTCGCGCTGATCCGTCAGCTACAGGCGGCCCACCTGCCCCTCGCCGAGATCCGTTCACGGATAGAGGCGGGCGGCGGGCCGGCGCAGCCGGTGGTCGCCGCGCCCTCCGCCGGAGGCAGCGCGCTCGACTACCTCAACGCCGTCCTCCCCAACCTCAACAGCCCGATCCAGTCGCCGCGCGCTGCGCCGCCGGCCCCTCCCCTCCCCCCTGCCCAACAACGCCGCTCGACCTGGGAGCGCCACTGTTTTGGCGCCGATGTCGAGCTGCACATCCGCCGGCCGCTGTCGCGTGAAGACGCGCGCCGGGTTGACGCCCTGCTGGATGAAGCCCGCCGCATTTTTGTAAAGGAGTCTCCATGACTGTGCTCCAGGCCCACCCCGATCGCGCGGTGGTTCACCATCACCACGGCGGCATCCGCCACATCCGGCTGCGAATTCAGGCCCCGGTCCTGGAGGGCGCCCGCCTGCGCTCGCCGATGAACCTCGCCTTTGTGTTGGATCGCTCGGGCTCGATGGGCGGTGAACGCATCGCCCTGGCCCGGGGGGCCACCCTGGAGGCCCTGGATCGCCTGACGGACACAGACCGCTTCGCGGTGGTGAGCTACTCCGGCTCTGTCACGGTCGATGTTCCCAGCAGCCCGGCCTCGCTGGCGCTGCGCGGGCAGGCCCGCGCCCGGGTCGGCCAGATCCAGGCCGATGGCTCCACCGATCTGGCCGCCGGCTGGCTGACCGGCTGTCGCGAGGTGGCCCAATCGCTGGAGCCCGGCCAGGTGGCCCGCTGCCTTCTGTTTACCGACGGGCAGGCCAACCAGGGAGAGACCCGCCCGGATGTGCTGGCCGCCCATGCCGCTGCCCTCCGCGCGCGAGGTGTGGCCACCTCCACCTTTGGCATCGGCCTGGGCTTTGATGAGGTGCTGCTGCAGCGGATCGCCGATCAGGGCGGCGGCAACGCACGCTTCATCGAGTCTTCGGCGGACTTTCGTCGCCTCGTCGACGCCGAGTTGCGCGACACCCTCGATGTGGTCCTGAAGGGTACGGTGCTCCGCATCACCGTGCCCATCGACGGCACGGTGGAGGCGATCGGGCCCTGGTCGCTTCGCCCGCAAGGCCGCGACTGGGACCTCTCCCTCGGCGATCTGTCCAGCGAAGAGACCCTCGAGCTGGTGTTGCGTGTCTTTGTGCCCGGCGGCGCGCTCGGCAGCGAGACCACCTTCGGTCTGTCTTTGTTCGACCAGACCGGCGAGCTGGAGGGCGGCGCCGCAACGGTCTCCTTCCGCCGGGAGGTGCACGCGGTGAACATCGCCCAGCCTCGAGATCGGGAGGTCGATCAGCTCGTCGCCGAGCGGCACGCGGCGCGCACCCGGGCCGAAGCGGTGCGCTTGAACCGGCAGGGCGACTTCGCTGGCGCCGAGCGGATGCTCAACGCCGTCGCCGATCGCATCGCGCGCTACGCCGGCGACAACCCCGTGCTGGTCAGCCTCATCGAGGCCCTTCGCGCCGAGGCGACCGAGCACGCGCGGCCCATGACCGAGGTGCGCTCCAAGCGTCAGTGGCAAAAGTCGAGCTCCGAGCTGCGCGGCAAAGACGCCGAGGGCACCTCCAAGCGTCGCCGCGACTGATCACCAGGCTCCGTCCAGGCCCGCCCTGGCCTGCCAGGGCGCCCTGGCGATACTGGCAGACGCCCCCTTCTTGCGGGTGAGCGGAGGCGCCGCTGGAGCAAAACGTCCAGTGCTGCTCCGACTTCGCCGAAGAGGCCACCGGCCTGCCGATCGCCGAAGCGATGGCCGACCTGCTCTGCGGCGCGGCCCTCGCCCGGGTGGTCGAGGGCTGATCAGGCCGCGAGGCCGAGCTGCGCGCCAAGGGCCTTGCGCAAGGCCTCGGCGACGGCGGCGGCGCCGTAGCCCTGGTCGACCCAGGCCACGGTGACGCCGCCCTTGTCGGCCGCCGGCAGGAGCTGGTTGGTGAGGCTGTGGCTGATGAAGCGCTTTAAGAAGATCGCGATGTCGACGCCGCCCTGACGCAGCCGCTCGGCGGTGGCGCCGACGCGGCGCACCTTCATGCCGGTCTCCCAATCCAGGCTGGCGAAGCCAAAGGCACCGATCAGGCGCTCCCGGCAGTCACCGCGCTGATCGCCGCCCACGATCAGGGCCCGCTTGCCGGCGGTGAGGGCCAGCAGGCTGGCCTCGATTGGCACGGTCGACGCCTCCGAGGGCGCCTCGACGCCCGTCTGCGGCGACGCCGGTCGGGCCGGAAGGGGGACGTGGGGCGCCAGCGCCGGGTGGTCGGCGCGCAGGCCGGCGGCGATCGCGCACTGCAGGGCCTCTTTGACGGCCTGAGGCCGCTGGGTCAGCCGCTCGGCGAAGCGGGCCTGGGCGCCCGGCAGGTCGGTGCCCAAGCCCAGGAGGAGTCGCAGGCCAAGGTGGGTGGCCTCGGCCTCCGCCGACCAGGAGGGCGTTGAGACGGGGCGGTGATCGATCCGCAAACCGTGAACAAAGCCGAGCTGCTGCTCCTGAGCGTGACCGGCCATCAGCCCGAAGAGGCGCTCCAGCCCGGGGAGCACGGCGCCGCCGTTCTCCTGGAGGACCCGCAGCCGGGCGGCGAGGGCCGTGAGGAAGGCGTGGCGCTCCTTGGGGCTGGCCGGCCCAGCCGCCTGGAGTTGGGCCAGGATCAGCGCGATGTGGTCTCGCTCCGCGCGCATCTCCGCCTCGCTCCGCAGCGACGTGGTCGGTGGACGGAGACGCTGAAAGAGCGGACGAAGCGTGGCCGGGGGCGGCGGGCTGGCGAAGCGCACGGCGCCGCCGCCGGAGAACCGCGCCCGCAGCGCCTCAATGGCGGCGGGGGGCGCGGGCTGCGGCGGCGCGGCCTCCGGTTCGGCAGCCGGGACAGACAGGGGCTCGGTCGGCTCCTCCGCGAGGATGGGCTCCTGCGCAGCCTCCTTGAGGTGAACCTCCGCCGGTTCAACCAGCTCGACGGTCGGCCCGACCGGGGGTGCCACAACCGCGCAGCTCGCCAGCGCGAGGCCCAAGGCGAGCAGCGCCCGCTCCCGCGCGGTGAGGGCCTCGCGAAGCCGCTGGACGGCGTCTTCATCGCCGCCTTCGGCGACGGTGCGGGCAGCGGCGGTGGTGTCAGCCAGGGCGGCCTGGGCGTAGGCGTGAAGGGAGAGCAGGTTCGCGGGCAGCAGCAGGGGCGGGTTCATCCGGGGGCCTCGGGTCGCGGTTGGGGGGGAGCCGCCGCGAGGTGCGGCGGCCTGGCCCGTCCCTGGACGCCGCGGGCGCGCGCACGCGGACACCCGCTGCGCTTCCTTCAACCATTGTGCATGTGTCGGTCGCGCCGGATCGC
>JBEIQK010000902.1:0-2475 GCA_040376505.1 Alphaproteobacteria bacterium
CGCGGGGTCCTGGCGGGCCTGCTCGATCAGGCTCAGACCTTCGCCCACATGGCCCGCCGTCAGAGAGCCCTGCACCGCCTTGTTTTGGAAACCATGGTTGGCCTTGCCGATGTCATGCAGCCCCGCGATCACCGCGAGGCGAGCTATCGTGACTGGGTCCAGGTCTGGCCGCCCTGCCAGCGCTGCCAGCCGGGCTCCCAGCAAGGTTCGACAGAGGAGCTGCTCGGTGACCGCGGCCACGTCGACGCAGTGGTCAATCAGCGGGTGGTAGTCGGTGGGCTCCCCGCGCGGCGAGAGCTTGCCCCAGGGAGTGGGTGGCCGCGTGCCGGGGGTCAAGCGCATGGCAACACCTCGGCGGCGACGGGCTCTTGGGTGTGGGCGGCGACGCTGCGGAGTCGGGTGATGAGGGGGAGATGGCCCCCCTGGGCGGTTTCGCCGTAGGCATAGAACACGGGTGCTCCCACCCCGACGGCTGAGAGCGGTCGGGGTGGGCAGAAGGTACTGACTTGGGTGGACCGATGTCAATACCGGTTGGCGGTCAGTTTATGACCTTCACGGCATTGGTGTGGCGTAGCGGCGCGAGGCGCTTGCCGAGGGGTTCGGTTGGGTGCAGGGGTGAGGCTTCGCGTGTGTCGTCGGGGAGGTCTTCGAGGAAAGGCGGGAGACAAGGCTTGGCGGCGTCGTGGTGGACAGAGCCTGACCCCCTCCCGCCCGGCCGCCTGCACCAACCGCCGAGCCATACCCGCCCCGTCCGCCCGCGGGTTACCCGACCGCGTGCGCACCTTCAACACCACCGGCCCCTGCGAGCCCGACCGCCACTACATGCTGCCCCCGGCAGACCGCCTGCCCGATCTTCAGCCGCTGATGGTGGTCTTTGACGTCCGGCCCGACCGGAGCTGGGAGGATCGTCTGTGGACGGAGCAACACGCGGTGGGTGGCAAGCCCGTGGTGGTGCTGGGGGCCTGATCCCTCTTTGCCAAGAACGAACGAGCCAACCTGTCCAACGACGAGGTCAACCTGCTGGCGAGGCTGGTCGCAACCTTCAAGGAAGAACTTCGCAAGAAGAAGGAGAGAGAGCCATGAGTTCGGCCTTCGACGAGATCGAAGAGGCCCTTCAGGAGGCGATCGCCCATACGCGGGGCGAGCCGACCGGCGTGACGGTGCGCCAGGCGGTGCGCGTAGACGTCGCGTCGATCCGCGCGCGCCTCGGCATGTCCCAAGCGCAGTTTGCCGAGGCCTTCGGGTTTTCGCGGGGGACGCTCCAGGGGTGGGAGCAGCACCGGCGCGAGCCCGACGGCGCCGCAAAGGTGCTGTTGCGGGTCATTGAGCGAGAGCCCGAGGCCGTGCTCCGGGCGCTGCGCATTTCGACAGTGGCGACCCCAGCGTTGTAGCCGGCGTGTCGCTTACCCACAGCGCCCACACCCGAACGGGCGCTCACGCCGCGCCTGTCGCCGGCTCGCCGGCTCGAAGGCGAGTCATCCAATGACAGAGCGTGAAGTCCAAACCCGAAGTCTCCCCGATCGCAGCACCGGCCGTGCCCCAGTCCCCGCCGCCCCTCATTCCCCGCCCTGACACCGTGGACAAAAGTACGTCGACCGCCCCGCCTGCCGACTCCGCACCACCCGCGTCTCGCAGGTAAAACAAGCCTCCCCCGCCCGATCGTAGACGAGAAACCTGTTCTCTCCCCCTGCATGCAGCAAGGTGATCGGATCCGCCCCCGCCTCCGCCAAGGTCTCCTCAACCCAGGCCCACAGCCCCGCCGCCAGCGCAGCCCACTCCCCCAAGGAGAGCGTCGGCACGAGCCTCTCCGGAGAGATCCCCGCCCGAAAGAGCCCCTCGCTGGCGCCGATGTTGCCCACCCCCGCGACACGGTGTTGATCCAGCAGCGCCGGCTTGATCGGCCCCCGGGCCCCAGAAAAACAGTCCGCCAGCACAGCCCCCGACAGCGGCTGCGGCCAGGGCTCCGGCCCCAGGTGCGCCAGCGCCGCCGGGAGCTGGGCGAGGGGGATGCGCTCGACCGTGCCGAAGCGGCGCGGATCATCAAAGACCACCGGCTCGGCACCCTCCAGATGAAAGCGAATCCTCGGCGATCGCGCCCCCTCGCCCACACGCAACTGCCCCGTCATCCGCGGGTGCAGCAGCAGCGCCTCTTCGCCCAGGTCGAGGATCAGGATCTTGGCCCGGCGGCTCGCCCCCACGATCGGTACGCCCGCGAGGTCTTCACAGTCCGGCAGGCGCGCGTCCAGCCGCTCCACCGCGGTGATCCGCCGCCCGACGGCGTGGGCGCGGAGCAGGCGGGCCATGCCCTCCACCTCGGGGAGCTCAGGCACGCAGCAGCCCCGTGAGCGGCTTGATCGAAGCGGAGTCGGGGAAGATCTGCTGATCGAGCGCCTTGCGGTCGATCGCGAGGTGCTCGTGGAGGAGCCCCTTGAAGAGGGCGCGCAGGTCGGTGGTGAGGGCCAGATCGCGCCCGTC
>JBEIQK010000402.1:0-5855 GCA_040376505.1 Alphaproteobacteria bacterium
CCTCGCCGATCAGGCGCTGCGCGGCTCGCTGGGGATCACCGGGGCGCCGGGGCGCGATCCGCTCTCGCTGGCCTGGCGCTTGCATCAGGCCGCGGTCGCCGATGATCCGCTCTGGGGCGAGCTCCTCGGGGTTGAGCTTCGCGCCATTGGTGGTGCGCCTGCCAGCCTCGTCTCGCCGCGAGGGGGGCTCATCGCGGGCGGGCTGCCGGGGGAGGCCAACGCGGGCGACGACGAGGCGGGGGCCCTCTCGCTGCGCGCGGGCGCCGAGGTGGCGGGCTACCGCGGCCCCGTGTCGGTGCGCCTCGGCCCCACCTTGGGTCAGGAGCTCGAACCGCTCGGCAGCAGCCTCGCTTTCGAGGAGGCCTGGGTGGGGGTCCGCAGCCCGGGGCTGGGCGGCCAGCTCACGGCGGACTTCGGCCTGCGGCCCCGCTGGCGAGGCCCCGGTCGCTTCGGCGCCCTGCTGCTGAGCGAGCACGCCCGCCCCGCCCCCGCCGGCGGGCTCGGCTACCACAGCGATCCAGGGCGGCTGGGCGCGCTGTCGGCCGAGGCCACGGTTGGCTGGCTCGACGGCGAGCGGCGCGATGTGGCGCACCCGGGCTGGCTCTTCCTCGACCTGCGCTACCGCCCGCTGCCCTACCTGGAGCTCGGCGCCGGGCGCAGCGCGCTCTTTGGCGGTGAGGGGCGGCCCGCCGTCAACATCGCCCAGCTCTTGATCCCCACCGAGCCCCACGTCTACGACGACCCCGACGCGCGCAGCCCCGACCAGAACGAGCTGGCGGCCTTGGATGCGCGGCTGTGGGTGCCCTGGGGGCGGTGGGTGGGCCATGACGAGGCGGGGCTGTCGCTTTGGTGGGAGTACGGCGCCGAGGATGTGATCGCCCAGGAGAGCCTCGGGATTCCTTACCCTTCGTTGGCCGGGGTCGCGAACCTCGGCGGGGCCGAGCTGGGTTGGGGGCCCTGGAGCCTCGTCGCCGAGCGGGCCGAGCTGCTGGACGACTACTTTCGCTGGTACAGCGGCCATCGCATCTACCACCAGGGCTTTGTGCGCGAGGGGCGGGCGATGGGGCATCCGGCCGGCGGAGATGCGCAGCAGACCACGCTCCTCGCCGGGTACCAGGGCGAGCAGTGGGGGCTCGACCTCTGGGGCCAGTCCCGCCGGCGGGTGGGGGTGGTCGAGGCCGAGGGGGAGCGCCTTTGGGCCCTGGCCACCGACGAGACCCGCCAGAGCCTCGGTCTGCGGGCCAGCCACCGGACGGCGGGCGCGCGGCGCTGGTGGCAGGCCAGCCTGGAGGTGGCCCGGGTCGAGGGGCTCGACTTTGTGCCGGGAACCGAGGGCACCCTGCTGCGTGCTTCGGTCGGGCTGCGCTGAAAAGATGCGCCAAGGCGGCGCTCGACTTGGCGGGGCGGCGCGCCTCTGCTAACGGGGCGACCCATCGGAGTTGGCTGTGGTCAAGAAGATCTGGTTTGGCGTCGCGGGCGGGCTGATGGCCGGCACCGTCGTGGGCCTCTGCGAGGCCCTGTTCGTGCTGACGGCATCGAGCACCGGGGAGTACCGGGCCCTCGTCTACGCCGCCGTGCTCTACGCCGTGATCGGCGGGGGCATGGGCGTGGGGCTGGGGATCGGCCTCGCCCTGCTGGGTCGGCTCTGGAAGGGGCTCAGCGACGCGATGGCCTGGTCGCTCGGCTTCCTCGGCGTGATGCTGCCGCTCGGCCTCGTCATCAGCCGCTACATCGTCAACAAGGCGGTCTACCAGGAACAGGGCGTGCCGCTCCTGGGCATGCTGGCGATCCTCGGCGCCTTCGGCCTCATCGCCGGGCTGGTGCTCTGGTTGGGGCCGATCTTCCTCACCCGCACGCCGCTGCAGATCATGCTGCAGCCCAAGGGCACCTTCGCGGCCTGGGCCTCGATGGCGGGCCTGGCAGGCCTCTTCTCGGCGGCCCCCTCCTCGGGGCCCGGCGATGGCGTGGTGGCCCCCGACAAGAGCGCGACGCCCCCCGAAGGCCCCAATGTGGTGCTGATTGTCGTCGACACGCTGCGGGCCGATCACCTCGGCGTGCTCGGCGGGCCCGAGGGCATCAGCCCCAACATCGACGCCTTCGCCAAGGACGGCGTGACCTTCGCCAACGCGATCACCCAGGCGAGCTGGACCCGCGCCTCCTTCGCCACGCTCTACACGAGCCGGCTGCCCAGCTCGCACAGCTGCATCACCAAGGTCTCGGCCCTGCCCGATGATGTGCTCACCGTGGCCGAGGTCATGAGCGAGCGGGGCTACGCCACCGGCGGGCTGCCCAACAACATCAACGTCACCCGCTCCTTCAATTTCCAGCAGGGCTTCGACTACTTCAGCTACCAGTCGCCCAGCTACTTCCTGTGGGGCTCGGAGAGCGTGGCGCAGCTCTCCATGTACAACCTGCTCAACAAGAAGCTGCGGTACATGGTGGGCGGCAAGTCCTACACCGTTCACGAGTACTACCAGCCCTCCGAGGTCGTGCTCGCCAACGCCAAGGAGTACATCGAGGCCAACACCGAGAAGGGCAACCGCTTCTTCCTGGTGGTGCACCTGATGGAGCCCCACGACCCCTACTTCGCGCACCCCTACAACGGGGAGGCAGTGGGCCGGGCCTGGTACCCGAACCCCAAGCCGGAGGAGGCCGATCGCCTCCGCGGCCTCTACCAGGGCGAGATCCGCTGGATGGATCAGCAGTTGGGCGACTTCTTCGGCTGGATGAAGACCGAAGGCCTCTACGACAAGAGCCTCGTGGTGATGACCGCCGACCATGGCGAGGAATTCTACGAGCACAAGGGCTGGTGGCACGGCGTCACGCTCTACGACGAGCAGATCCACGTGCCCCTCATCGTGAAGCTGCCCGAGCAGGAGCTGTCGGGCCTCGTGGTGCCCTACCAGGTGCGGCAGATGGACGTCTCGCCCACCGTGGCCGCCCTCGCCGGCGCCTCGCTCCCCGCGGAGTGGCAGGGCAAGGACCTCTTCGACGCCGACAGCCGCAAGGCGCTCAGCATCCTGCGCGGCGACATCATCATCGAGGCCCCGCCCGTCGATCCCGCCGCCCCGCCGGCTGATCCCGCTGCGCCGCCGGCGCCTGCCGTCGACCTCGCCAAGCTCGAGCGGCCCGCCGTCTCCGAGCAGAACTTCGAGGGCAACATCGTCTCGGCCTACCGCCAGGGCGGCTGGAAGTACATCCGCGCCAACGAGGGCAACCCCCGCGGCCTGCCCACCGAAGAGCTCTTCAACCTCGCGGTCGATCCCACCGAGCAGAAGAACCTCGTCGGCGAAGAGGTGGCCCGCCACGGCGAGATGACCGCCGGGCTGCAGTCCGCCGTCACCGAGGCCGCCGCCGGCGCCGTGGGCCCCCAGGGCGAGGGCATGAGCTGCGAGGACTGCCAGCGGCTGATGTCGCTCGGCTACATGAGCGACTGCGCCGCCTTCTGCGCCGGGCAGTAGGCGTGGGCGGCGGGGCCCGCGTCCTGGTCGTCGGCCTCGACGGCGCCACCTGGGATCTCGCCGATCGCTTCGTCGACGAGGGGCAGATGCCGGTGCTGGCCGGCCTGCTCCGCCAGAGCCTGCGGGCGCCGCTCAACAGCACCACGCCGCCGATGACGCTGCCTTCGTGGTGCTCGATGTTGACCGGCTGCAACCCTGGCCGGCACGGCATCTTCGACTTCGTGATGAAGGAGGAGGGCGGCTTTGGCCTCGAGCTGGCCAACGCCACCCACCGTGGGGTGCCCACCCTGCACCGGGTCCTCTCCGATCGCGGCGCCCGGGTCGCCAGCCTCGCGGTGCCCACCACCTGGCCCCCCGATCCGGTGAACGGCGTGGTGATCTCCGGCTTTGACAGCCCCGTCTCCACCGGCATCGACGGCAGCTTCGTGCACCCGGCCGGCCTGCACAACAGCCTGCAGCGGCGCTTTGGCGACCTGCGCTTCGCCGACTTTCAGGAGAGCCACATCGGCCCCGGCTGGCATGACGACGCGCTCTCGGCGCTGCTGCGCGAGATCCCCCGCAAGGAGGACATCGCCCGCTTTCTGCTTGGCCAGGAGCGCTGGGACCTCTTCATGGTGCTCTTTGGCGAGTCCGACACCGTCAGCCACCACTTCTGGATGTTCCACGACGAGCACAGCCCGCGACACCCAAAGAAGGTTGAGCCAAGGCTGAGAAATGCGATTCGCAGCATTTACTCCCGCCTGGACCTCGCCCTCGGCCGGCTGATCGAGGCGGCCCGCCCCGATCTGCTGCTGATCTGCTCAGACCACGGCTTTGGCGGGGCGGGCGTGCATGTGCTGCACCTCAACCGCTTTTTGGAGTCGGCGGGCCTGCTGCGCTACCAGCGGCAGGTGCGGGTGGAGGGCCTGCGGGCGGGCTCAGCCTGGTTCGACCGGGCCAAGGCGGCGGCGGTGGCCCATGTGCCGGCCCACCTGCAGGGGCGCCTCTTTCGGGCCCTGCCGGCCGGCTGGTTGGGCCGTGCTGAGGGCGAGAGCCGCTACGCCGACCTCGACAAGGCCGCCACCCGCGCCTTCAGCGACGAGATGAACTACGCCGCCACCATCCATTTGCAGGGCGAGCCCGGTGCGCGCGCCGCCCTGGCCGCCGAGCTGGAGGCCCGGCTGCCCACCTGGGAGGTTGATGGCCAGCGGGTGGTCACCGCCGTTCACCGCCGCGAGGCGCTCTACGAGGGCCCCTTCGTCGGGCGCTCCCCCGATCTGGTGCTCGAGCTGGCCCTCCGCGAGGGCTACTCCTACACGCTGCTGCCCTCCGCCCGGGCCGCGGCGGGCCAGACCTTCCGCGTGCTCGACCCCCAGGAGCACGTCGGCGGCAAGGGCCTCGGCATGAATGGGAGCCACCGCCAGCACGGCGTGATGCTGCTGCAGGGGGCCGGCGTCCCGGCTGGAACCTGCGCCGCCGGGATGGCCGATCTGGCGCCGACGATTCTGGCCTGGATGGGCGAGGATGTGCCGGCGCACATGGATGGCCGGGTACTCCCCGCGCTGGGCCTGTCGGTCGGCCGCTCGCGCTCCGAGGCGGCCACCGGGCCCCGCCATGTGGCCAGCGCCGCCGAGCGCGGGGCCCTCCACGATCGCCTGGAGCGGCTGGGCTACCTGTGAGCGAGCTCTTCGAGAAGCCGCTGGACATCCTCCAGATCGCGGCCTTCCCCTTCCCGAGCCCCCAGGGCTCCCAGGTCTATGTGCGCGGGATGCTCCGCGCGCTGGGCCGGCGCGGCCACCGGGTGCGCCTGCTCTGCTATGCCCATGGCCAGGGCGAGATCGACCCCGAGTACGAGGTGATTCGCGCGCCGGCCGTCCGCGGCTACGACAACCTCCGCGCGGGGCCGGATCGGGTCAAGCCCTTCCTCGACCTCGCCCTGGTGGCGATGGCGGCGCGGCGGCCTGCGCAGATCGTCCATGCCCACAACTACGAGGCCCTGCTGGTGGCCCTCCTCGCCCGGCCGGGCCACCGGGCGCCGGTCGTCTACAGCGCCCACACCGCGCTGGGCGAAGAGCTGCCCACCTATGTGGAGGGGCGTCGCGCCCAGGCCGTGGCTGGCTGGTTGGGCGCCCGGCTCGATCGCCACCTGCCGCGGCGAGCCGAGCACAGCGTGGCCCTCTCCGAGCGCGCCCAGGCGCTGCTCTTCGACTGGGGCTGCGCCGAGGTGGCGCTTCTGCCGCCCGGCGTGGAGCCCGAAGACGTGGCGCCCTGCGCGCCCGCCGCCCTGCCGCCGGGCGACCCCTGGGTGATCTACACCGGCAACCCCGATCGCTATCAAGAGCTCGATGTGCTGCTGGCCGCGATGGCCCAGGTGCCCGAGGCCCGCCTGCTGTTGGTGAGCAGCAGCCCGCTGGA
>JBEIQK010000485.1:0-5025 GCA_040376505.1 Alphaproteobacteria bacterium
CACCGTCGGTGCCGTCCGCGCCGTCCGCGCCGTCGCTGCCGTCGCTGCCATCGGTGCCTTCGGTGCCTTGGGTGCCGTCGGCGCCATCCTTCGCCGAGCTGTCGTCGTTGGTGAACTTGTCCAGGTCGATGCAACCCGTGGTGAAGGTGACGAAGGCAAGGAGAGAGAGCGAAGAGACGATGCGGGCCATGGGAGACTCCAACTGTGTGTCGTGGCGTTCATCACCACCGACGACAACCACCGTTGCAAAGGCCGTGCCAGCGCCGCGCCACCGATGGCGGGAATCAAATTACATAGGTTTATCGATACCTCTTTCAATCCACGTCGATCAGCCGGCCTGGCGACCCCGGGTGACAAGGGTCACCCTGCACGCAGGCCGACTCGAAAAGGAGGTAGACGCCATGCGGATCACCGCGGGTGTGACCGCGCGGATGACAGCGCCTGCGGGTGACGCCGGTCACCCCACGCGCCGCCTTGTCGGCGCCGCCCGATCCGGGTACTCCGACGAAAAGGAGCGTTCGATGGCCTTCTCAGCAGCACCGCCCGCCGCGCCCGCCTGGTCGATGAACCCCACCCTCCAGGCCAACAGCCGCCTGTATCCAATCGGCGTGCGGCGCTACGAGGCCTTTCCCAAGCGCCCGGTGCCCAGCGCCACCCGCGACGCGCTCTCCTGGCTGCTGCAAGGCCTGCGCATGGGCATCTCTCCCACGCAGAACGCGCTGGCGGTCGAGGAGGCCGGCGACGAAGCCTTGATGGGCCAGCTCCATGCGGTGCTGGCCAGCGCCGACCTCAGCCCCGCCGAGCGGGAGGGTGTTGGCGCCCTGTTGGGGCAGAAGGACTGGCATGTCACCCCGCCCACCTTCGCCGACGTGCTCTCCGATCTGGTGCTGTTGGGCAACCACCTCTCCTGGAACCCGCTCTGTCGCTTGCTTGTGACCTTTACCGGCCATGGCCTGCTGCAGGGCGATCTGCTGACGCTCTGCCTCCAGGACACCCGCCCCCGCGAAAAGGCCAGCACGACGCTGACGGCCCAGGCCAAGGCCCTCGTGGCTGCGGTGGAGGACCGCCCCCTGTCCGACGAATCCTGCCAGATCGACGGCACCACACCCCGCGCGGTTAAGGCAGGCTTTCGGGCGGCCGTCTCCGAAATGGTGAAGCTCGGCGCAAAGAAGGGCGTGCTGGCTGAGGTGCTCGACGTTCTACAGATCCCGGCGGCGATGCTGGGGCTGCGCTACCGGCCCGCTGTGATGCTCACCCTCACCCAACGTCTGCTGGCCAACCTGCGGGGCTCGGTGGGCGATCTGCGCGGCCGGGCGACCCCCACCCATGACGGTGTGCTGACGGTCGCGCACCTGCTCCTGGCGCTGGGCGATGTGGCCGATCGCTGCACGCTGGTGCTGGATGCCTGCCATGCGGGGGGCCCGGGGGAGGCCCTGCAGGGGGCTGCCGCGGGCCATGGCTGGACCGAGGCCGGCCTGCGCGCCCGCCTGATCAGCACCAGCGCGGCGGGAGAGCGCGCGGCGGAGGCCCGGCTGGGCGAGCGGCGCACCACCGCGGCGACCTGGGCGCTCACCGCAGTGCTCTCGCGCTGGGCGCCGGTGAAGGATGGCCCCGCCTATGCGCTGGGCATCCGCAATGGCGAGCTGGTGCACCGCGCCAACCTGCTGCTGGCGGCCCTGTCCTTTCGCCAGCGCATCAGCCTACACGCGCCCGCGCCGGCCGACGGCGACTGGGCGGTGGCGGACCTCCCCTTTTGTGGACTGTCTGCGGCAACGCCGACCCGCTGCGAGCCCACCGAAGATGCGGGCGGCATTCAGCTCGACTCCGACTATCAGGGCATCACCAGCAAGATCACCTTCTGGCTGGTTGGCATCAACGGTGCCCTCAAGGCGGTCTTCCTGGCGCTGGGCAGCACCGCGCCGGCCTGGTCCTTCACGGCGGCCGGCCGCACCACCGTCTATGCTCCGGGCCGTCTGTATCTCTTTAGCAAGAGCGACGATGTGGCCGCCCTCGCCGGCGTCGCCGGCCTCAGCCTGACCATGAAGGCCTGGGACCCGGCCCAGTCGACCCAGGCGCCTGGCGAGCTGGCCTCGGCGGTGGGGCTGTACGGCAATCAGCCCCTCGCCGAGGCGCCGGCCAGCGAGGACCCCGAAGAGCGGCGCTGGATCGAGGGGGCCCCCCAAAACAATGTGGTCTCCTTTCAGCGGCCCTTGGGCGGGCGGCGGGTCTACCTGCGGTGGGAGGCGCCGCGAGTGCTCCATGGCGTCCGCCAGAACGGTGGGTGTCTGCAGATGGTGACCAAGGCCCTGTTTCCCTTTCACCCGACCGACTTTGTGGAGGGCAGCGCGATGGCCTTCGCCCCCGAGGCCAACCCCGGCTTCACGGCGGCCAACGCCTGGCAGCGCGCCTTTTTGTTTCCGGTTCGCTAAAGCGAGCGGGCCAGTCGCAGCCCACGGTGGGTGTAGCGGGTGGTGGGCGCGTCGCCAAAGCGCACCGCCGCCCGCGACAGGGCCGGCGAGCTGCCAAAGGCGCCGCCGCGCACCGCGATAAACTCGACGTCTTCGGGGGCCGGCCGGTGCACGAGGCGCTCTCCGTCCTGGGCGGGGCCCTCCGCCGTCCAGGCGTTGCCGCAGAGGGTGCGCACATTTCCGGCCAGGCCCCAGACGTCGTAGACGCTGCGATCATCGGCAAAGTCATCGACCGGCATCACGCGCGGGCGGGGCAGACTCGACACGATGTTGGAGAGCGCCGGATCGTGCGCGTCTCCCCAGGGATAGAAGCGACCGTCCACGCCGCGGGCGGCCTTCTCGATCTCCAGCTCGTCGGGCAGGCGTCGGCCGCGGAAGGCGGCGAAGGCGCGGGCGCTGACCAGATCGATCGCCACCACCGGCAGGCGGGCCCAGTCCTCGGTGAACCAGGCGGCCGCGGGGCCGACGCGACCGTCGGGGCCGAGGGCCATGTGCGGCTCGCCGTCGAGGGGGTGGGCGGGGCGGGGCCGATCGCGGGGGCTGTAGCGAGCCACCGCTGCGGTGTGGCCGGCACCGTGCAGCGCATCGAGAAAGCGGGCGTAGTCGGCGTTGGTGACGGGGTGGCGCGACAGGGCAAAGGCGTCGACCCACACCCGACGGCGGGACAGGGCCTCGGGCGCGTCGGGGTCTCCGCCGAAGAGGGCCCAGCCGCCAGGAATGTAGACCTCATCGTCATTCACATCGCCCAGGGCGGGCAGGATGACCGGGTCTGGCGACTGGGCGCCGGGCGGCAGGGCATCCCAGCGACCGGTGCGCTCCAGACAGATTGGATAGACAACGGTGTGTCGCCCGGGCGCCGCGAGGGTGAGGACATAGCTGCCGGGCGGCAGCCGGAGGTCGAGGATCGGGCTCTGGCCGAGGTCGCGGGTCTCGGTGGCGCGGAGGCGACGGGCGCTGCGCTCCAGTCGACAGAGCGTGACCTGGGCAGCGGGCTCGGTGCGCAGATGCAGGGTGGCCTCACCGTTCAGGTAGCGCCGGTGGTGCCCCCGATCGTGATGGCGAAGGAGCCACTCCTGTTGGGCGGCGGGGCCGCGAGCGCGACGGGCCTCGGCGTCCTCCAGGGCGCGTCGGTGGGCGGCGGCGAGGCGCCGGTGGGCCTCGTGCAGCTCGGGCACCAGCGACAGGGCCGAGCGCAGGTGCTGCTCCCAGCGGGTGTGGAGCAGATCCGCCTGTACAGACAAGGCTTCGGCCTGCTCTTCGAGCAGCCAGGCGGGCTCCTTGTCGGCCAGCGGGCTGGTGGGCCGCAGGGCGCCCATCGCGACGCCGGCCCGGTGCAGACAGTCCGCCACCGCCGCCCGAACCCGCTCCTCCTCGGGGGCCAGGGCGTCGGCCTCGGCGACCAGGGCCAGGGCGCGGCGGCGCCGCTCGCGGCCTTCGACAAAGCTGCGCACGGCGGCGGCCAAGTCGCCCACCGAGGCGAAGCGCGCCGTCGGCGCGGGCTGGAGGGCCCGCATCGCGATCTCACCGATCTCGTCGGGGATCTCGCGCTCGGGATCGACGAGGCAGACGTCGGCCGGCGGGCCGGCGAGGGTCTGTCGCAGGCGCTGTTCGGGTGTGGGGCCGGGGAAGGGGGGCTGGCCAGCGAGGATCTCAAACAAAATGGCGCCGAGGCTCCACTGATCGGCGGCCGGGCTGGGCGGATCGCCGCGCAGGCGCTCGGGGGAGACAAAGCCAGGGCTGCCGTTGGGGCCCAGCGGGGCGACGAGTTGGGCCGCGGTGGCGAGGCCCCAGTCGAGGACCAGCGCCTCGCCATGCTCCCCGAGCCGGATGTTGGCGGGCTTGAGGTCGAGGTGGAGCACCCCGCGCTGGTGGGCGAAGGCAACTCCCTCACAGATCGCCAGGAAGAGGCGCAGCAGCCCGCTGCGGGCCTCGGCCGCGTCGCCCTGCGCTTCGAGCAGGACGTCACCGAAGTCTCGACCGTCCACATGCTTCATTACATAGTAGGGCTGCCCCCTCGTCGGAGATTCCGACATCATAGACGGGCACGATGTTGGGGTGCTCGAGCTGGCCGGTGAGCCGGGCTTCGTCGAGAAATCGCTGGCGCTGGTCTTCGGGCAGGGGCCCGGGCAGCGGAAACTTGATGGCCACCCTGCGACCGAGGAGTGGATCGTGGGCCCGACAGACCTGCCCCATGCCGCCGCGGCCGAGCTCGTCGAGCAGCCGATAGCGACCGAGGGCGTGGCGTTCAGACAGCGGCGCCGTCCAGGTGCCGGGCCTTCAGGCGAAAGATGGTCCGCCGGGTCACGCCCAGGGCCTGGGCACAATCGTCGATGCTGCCGCCGACCCGCGCCCAGGCGGCGAGGAATTCTTCGCGGGTGACGGTCAGTCGCCGGGCGGCCTCGGCGGGGGCGGCGAGGCGCAGATCGGTGATCCGTCCATCGGCGCCGGCGAGCAGGGCGGCGCGATCGATCACATTCTCCATCTGGCGCACATTGCCGGGCCAGTCGTAGGCCAGGGCCTGCTCCAGGGCGGCGCGGCTCAATCGGAGGGGCGGCAG
>JBEIQK010000831.1:0-2809 GCA_040376505.1 Alphaproteobacteria bacterium
GTCGCGCACGTCGAGCACGAAGACATAGGGCACCAGCTTGCTCGCGGCGTAGAGGAAGCCGCGCGTGCTGTCGAGGTGCAAGGAGGTGAGGCCGACGCCCACCATGGCGTTGTTGTCCACCAGCGTGTCGAGGGGGATGGCCACCGCGTCAGCGTCGCCGCGCTCGGTGGCGAAGGAGAGGGTGTCGCCCAGCGTGGGGTTGGCGAAGCGCTTGTGCAGGCGGTCGGGCGCGGCGCCCCAAACCCGGCCGGCGCGCTCCACGCTGCGGGAGAGCCCGGCGTAGTAGCCGGAGAAGCCGTCGTCATCGGCGATCATCACCGGCCGCACTGCCCCATCGGGGTGGAAGAGGCCGCCCGAGAGGTTGATGACCGGCCGCGAGACGGCGCCGGTGTCGGTCTCGGCCCGCACGAAGTCGGCGGCGCCGGCGCCCTCTTCGCGGAAGGCGTAGCCCACGCGCCAGGCGTCGCCGTCGTAGCCGCTGAACCACAGGTGCAGCCCCGGCTTGCCCAGCGCGTTGGTGCCCGCCAGCACGAAGGGGTCGCGCACGCCAGAGTCATCCCACTCGCCCGGGTCGCCCGGGCTGAAGGTCCAGCCCGCGCCCACCCGCTCGCGCTGGAGTTCGGTGGGTGCCCCCTTGGCGCTGCCGATTCGCCAGACATCGCCGTCAAAGCCGCTGTACCACAGCCGCACCTCGCCGCCGGAGAGGCGCTCGACGCTGCCGGGCACCACGCTGGCGATGTCCCAGTCTTCGCCGGTGGAGAGCACCTGGCCCTCGGCGGTCCAGCGGAGGCCGTCGGCGCTGCTGGCGAGCCCGATGCGGGCCTTGCTGCCGCGGCTGCCGGCGTAGAACATCCAGTACAGGCCCTCGTCGTCGCGGAAGACCACGGGGTTGCTGACGCCGTCGATGTCAAAGCTGCCCGCCCCCTCGAAGAGAGCGCCGGGCACGGGGGTGATCTGGCCCTCGGCGTCGATGGTGCCCACGCCGATGCGCCCCAACCCGCCTTCGCTGGTGAGGGAGAGCCAGGCGAGGCCGCGCTCGGCGTCGACCGAGTCGACCCGGATGCCCCCCTCGGAAGCCGCACCGGCGTCGCCGGGAGACAAGGTGGCGCCCACCAACAAGGTGCCCACCCAGCCCTTGTCCACCGTGGCGAAGCGGTCGCCCGGCTCGATGGGGATGCCAAGGGGACCCGCGCTCTCCCCCTCAATGTTGAAGGCCGACAGGGGTGCTGCCTGCACCGCGGCGCTGGGCGGCGGCTCGGCGGAGGGCACGCCGGTGTCGAGCACCGGCCCCAGATCTTGCCAGTGGGCGCCGTCGGGGCTCCAGGCGGCGGCGATCTGCCAGGAGACACCGTCATCGACGACGTACCACATGCGCCAGTCGCCCGACTCCGCCGTCACCACAGGCGCGGCGACCCGCTGGCCTACGCCGGCGAAGACCGGCTCGGCGTCGCGCGACCAGGTCAGCAGGTCGGTGCTGGTGGCGTGGCCGATGGTGCGCGCGTCCCCGGCGTAGGCCGTGTAGTACAGGTGGTACAGCCCGGTGTCATTGTCGAAGAGCACGGTGGGATCGCCCACGCCATCGGCGTCGTAGCCGTCCACCTCGCCCTCGAGCACCGGCCGGATCTCGGTGGACTCGCTGCCCTCGGCCACCACGCGCCGGAAGGTGGCGCCGTCGACCGAGTAGGAGATGCCGATCGAAGGGGCCCCGCCCGCTTCGGCGCGGCCCTCGTAGAGCAGCCAGTAGCCGTCGATGTTGACGAGGGGCGCCGCCGCGGAGATCACCGCATCCCACTCGCCGCTGCGCCCGGTGAGCGCGTAGACGCTCTCCACCCGCCAGTCGCCGATATAGGTGTCGACCCGCGCGCTGCGGATGCCGGTGCCGTCGTCGAAGAACATCCGCCCGCCGTCGAGCCAGGCCGGGTGGTTCATCTCGGTGCCGACGTCCTCCACGCTCAGCTCCACGCCGCCGGGCGCCATCTGGTACTGGCCGTCGCCGGTGGTCTCAAAGCGGGTGAGGCCCTCTTCGTCGGAGAGCCAGACCCGCCAGGTGCCGGCCACCCAGCGCAGGGTCCACAGGTCGTCGGTGAGCAGGCCGTCGTCGATCACATCGAGGTCGACCAGCTCGGCGCGGGAGCCCGAGAGATCGCCGTCGGAGAAGACCGCGGTGGTGAGCACCCGCTCGGGCCAGGGGGGCTTGATCGCCAGCAGCTCGGCCGAGGCGTCGACCACGCTGATGGAGTGGCTGGTGCGGTTGGCCACAAAGGCGAGGTTGCTGACCGGGTCGAGCACGGCGTCGATGGGGTCGGACTGCACGGTGAGCGTGGCGCCGCCCTCTTCGCCGCGGGCGCTCAAGACGGGATTGAGCGGATCGGCGAGGTCGATGGCGTACAGCTCATCCCAGTGCTGGCGGGTGCGGGCGTCTTTGCTGTAGCGGCTGGTGACGAGGGCCGTGCTGCCCTGCAAGGCGATGCCGCCCGCGAAGTCGGGCAGGTCGAGGGCCGCTGGGTTGAGGTCGCTCACCACGTTGCGATCGAGGCTGAGGTCGACGTCGCCGTAGGGGATGGCCAGCAGCGAGCCACCGGTGAAGAGCTTGTAGGGATCGGCGTTGCTGACGAGCAGCACCGGGGCGCCAGCATCGTCGGTGGTGAAGGCCAGATCGTAGGGCCCAGCGATGCAGGTGCCGATGCCGATCTCGCCGAACTCATAGACCCCATCCGGGTAGTCCGCGCAGTCGCCCACATCTGGCAAGGGAGCAGGCTGCACACAGGCAGCGAGGAGGGCCAAGAGGAGCAAGAGGAATCCCGGGGTA
>JBEIQK010000615.1:0-4081 GCA_040376505.1 Alphaproteobacteria bacterium
CACCGTCGGTCGCCGCGTGGCCGAGCGGCTGGGGCTGCCCTTCGTCGACCTCGACGCCGAGGTGGAGCGGGTCGCCGGGCGAGCGGTGGCGGCGATCTTCGCCGACGAGGGCGAGGCCGCCTTTCGCATCCGCGAGCGACAGGCCCTGCAGGGGCTCGCCGATCGGGGGCCGCTGGTTCTGGCCCTGGGCGGTGGGGCCTTGCATGAGCCCGAGACCCGCGCCTTGCTCGATGAGCGCTGGGTGATCGTGGTGCTCCACGCCCGCTTCGATGTGGTGGAGGGTCGCCTCGGCGCGCGCCCCCTCGCGGCGCGGGCCCGGGCGCTCTACGAGGCGCGGGCGCCCGGCTACGCCGCGGCCGGCCTGCGGGTTGACACCGACGGCCAGAGCGTGGACGCCGTGGCCGCGGTGGTCTGCGACCGCTACCGGAGCGCGGCATGATCGGCTCCTTCGAGGTCACCCACGCCACGGGCCGCTACGCCGTGCGGGTGGAGCAGGCCTACACCGATCTGGGCGCGGCGGCGCGCGCGGCGGTGCCCCAGGCGCGGCGGGCGGTGGTGGTCAGCAATCCCCACGTCGCCCACCTCTACCTGGGGCCGGTGAGCGAGAGCCTGCGCGCCGCCGGGCTCGCCGTGGAGACGCTGCTGGTGCCCGATGGCGAGGGCGCCAAGATCACCGCAGTTTGGTCCTGGCTGCTCGACGGCCTGCTCCGCCTCGGCGTCGACCGCAGCACGCCAGTGCTGGCGCTGGGCGGCGGCGTGGTGGGCGATCTGGCCGGCTTTGCCGCTGCCACCGCCCTGCGCGGCCTGCCGCTGATTCAAGTGCCCACCACCCTCCTGGCGATGGTCGACAGCGCGGTGGGCGGAAAGACCGGCATCAACAGCCCGCGCGGGAAGAACCTCATCGGCGCCTTTCACGCCCCGGCGCTGGTCTTCGCCAATGTCTCGGCCCTGTCCACCTTGCCCGCCGCCGAGCTGCGTGGAGGGCTCGCCGAGGCGATCAAGCACGCCCTGCTCTTCGACGGCGCCCTTTTTGAGGCCTGCGAGGCCGAGGTGGCGTCGCTGCGACGCGGCGACCCGGCCTGGATGCAGCGGCTCGTCCTGCGCAGCGCTGCGCTCAAGGCCGCGGTGGTGGCCGAAGACGAGCGTGAGCACGGGGCCCGCGCCCTGCTCAACTTTGGCCATACGGTGGGCCACGCCATCGAGGCCGCCGTTGGCTATGGCGGCCTGCGTCATGGCGAGTGCGTGGCCATCGGCATGGTCGCCGAGCTTCGCTTCGCAGAGGCCCGCGGGCTCTCGCCAGCGGGCCTCGCCACACGCCTCGCCGCGCTCCTCGCGGCCTTGGAATTTCCCGCTCTCCCCGTCGGCCTCTCCGCCGCCGCGCTGCTCGCGGCCGGTCGCGCCGACAAAAAACGGCAAGGGGGGAGCCTCCCCTTCGCGGTGATCGATGTGCCGGGCCAGTCGCGGCTCGCCTCGATCTCCGAAGGTTCGCTCTCCGACCTGCTGGCTTCGCTCCCTGGACTCCTGGAGGATTGATGCGCCCTGTTTCCTCACTCTGTCTTGCTGGCCTTGCCTTGGCCGTCACGGGCTGCCTCAATGGTCCGGTCACCGCGCCCGCGGGTTCGTCCATCTCCGTCAGCCCCACCGAGATGAATATCACAGGATCGAGCACCTTCTGCTTCGCCGACAACGACGGCATTCTGCTCTCTTTCGACGCCTTCGTCGTTGACAGCCTGGGCAACGCCTTGCCCAATGTGCAGGTCGAGGTGTTCTCGCTTCTGCCCGGCGGCGTCTACATCCTGCCCACCACGGCCATCCGCACGGTCGACTACCCCACCGCGCCGGCGGACTTCGAGGCCCAGAAGGCCGACGTCTGCACCGATGAGAACGGGCAGTACAACCCCGACGGGGCCTCCTGGTGCGCCTGGTACTATGACCGCACCACCGGCACCTTCTACGACTTCGGCGGCTCCTACTCCGACGCCTCGGGCCAGAGCGACACGGCCTCCTACCGCTTTGCGCCGGACTACCTGCTCAGCAAGACCGACCGGGCGGGCCGCCTGCGGGTCTACTACTTCATCGACGCCATGCCCTTCAAGGCGGATGGAGAGTCCGCCGACACCGCGACGATCGCCGCCGGGGGGGCGGCCTGCGCAGGCGTCGGCGGTGACTTCGGCAACACCGGCCTGTACGCCACCATCGGCGTCGACATCGCCGAGGTCTCGCTGACGGGCAGCGGCACGTGAGCGCCCCCGCGCCCGACCCCTTCGCACGACGGGCGGTGGCCGAGCGCCTGGAGCGCGCCGGCCGCTGGTCTGAGGCCCTGGCTGTCTGGGGCGAGCTGCTGCGCGTCCACCCGCAGTCCGCCCTGGCGCTGAGCCGGGTGAGCGCCCTGCGCGCCGCCGGTCCCACCAAGCCCAACCGCGGTCGGCCGAGCGCGGAGCCGGGCAGCACCCTCAGCCTGCCGCCGCCCTTCGGGCCCGAGCTCCCCGCGGCGCGTGCCTTGCGGGCCTGGGCCCTCTCGCTCCAGAGGGGTTGATGCGCGTCCGCGTGCTGCACGGGCCCAACCTCAACCTGTTGGGGCGGCGCGAGACGGGCATCTATGGCCGCACCCCCCTCCGGGAGATCGACGCCAGCCTCCATGCCCTGGCGCTGGAGTTGGGGCTCGTCGTAGACTGCGCCCAGTCCAACCACGAAGGCGCGCTCATCGACCTCATCCACGAGGCCGGCCTGGGCCACTAGGGGATCCTGATCAATCCGGGTGGCTACACCCACACCTCGGTGGCCCTGCGCGACGCCCTCGTCGGCGTGGGCCTGCCCTTCGTCGAGGTGCACCTCTCCAACATCCACGCCCGCGAGCCCTTCCGACACCACAGCCTGCTGGCCGCCGTTGCGGTCGGGCAGATTGCCGGCTTCGGGCCCGCCAGCTACACGCTCGGACTGCGCGCCCTGGCCGGTCACCTCCGCGCCGGGGACCCCCTCGGGCGGCCGGAATCCGGCCTGCTCGAACCCACCCCGGCCCCTGAACGGTGACCGCGATGAGCGAACCCTTTGATCTGAACACGGTTGAGTCCCTCCTGACCCTGATGCGCGACAAGGGGGCCGTCGAGCTGGAGCTGGAGCAGGGGGGCGCGCGCCTGCGCCTGCGCCTCGCCGAAGGCCGCCCGGTGGCGGCGGCGCCGGTCTACGCCGAGGCCGCGCCTGCAGTGTCGGCGGCGCCGGCGGCGCGCCCGGCGACCGCCTTGGCACCCGGCCATGTGATCTCCTCGCCGATGGTGGGCACCTTCTACCGGGCGCCCCGTCCCGATGCGCCGCCCTTCGTCGAGGTGGGCGACCGCGTCCGCAAGGGGCAGCCCGTCTGCATCATCGAGGCCATGAAGCTCTTCAACGAGATCGAGTGCGACGTCGAGGGCGTGATCGCCGAGGTCTTCGCCGAGGCCGCCCAGCCCGTGCAGTTCGGTCAGCCCCTCTTCCGCGTCGTGCCCGCCTAGTGGACCGCGCCCGGAGGGCCCCCGATGTTTCAGAAGATCCTGATCGCCAACCGCGGAGAGATCGCCCTGCGCGTCATCCGCGCCTGCCGCGAGCTCGGCATCCGCACGGTGGCCGTCTACTCCGAGGCCGATCGCAACGCCCTGCACGTGCGCTTCGCCGATGAGGCCGTCTGCATCGGGCCGCCCGCCGCCCGGCAGAGCTACCTGCACATCCCCAATGTGATCAGCGCCGCCGACATCACCGGCGCCGACGCCGTTCACCCGGGGTACGGCTTCCTGGCCGAGAACATCTCCTTCGCCAACGCCGTGCGCGCCCACAAGATGGAGTTCATCGGCCCCAGCAGCGAGCTGCTCGGCACCTTTGGCGACAAGCTCTCCGCCAAGGCCGCCGCCCGCGACGCCGGCGTGCCCCTGCTGCCCGGCAGCGGCGGCGCGGTCAGCGACATTGAAGAGGCCGTGCTAATCGCCGGTGAGGTTGGCTACCCCGTGCTGCTCAAGGCCGCTTTTGGCGGCGGCGGCAAGGGCATGCGCATCTGCCCCGACGAGGCCGCCCTGCGTCGCCTCTACAGCATCACCAGCACCGAGGCCGAGGC
>JBEIQK010000319.1:0-6992 GCA_040376505.1 Alphaproteobacteria bacterium
CAGGACGCCTACATCGGGCCCTACACCAGCATCGGCGCTGGCGTGCAGGTGATCTCCGCCGAGGTGGAGAACTCCATCCTGCTCGATGGCTGCGTGGTGCGCGACCTCACCCGCCGGATGGATGCCAGCCTGCTGGGCAAGAATGTCTCGGTTCAGCGGGCCTCGGCCCGTCCGGCGGCGATGACCCTGGTGCTGGGCGACAACAGCATCGCCCGGGTCCTCGACTGAACAGAGGGGCGGGGCTCAGCCCTCGCAGGCGATGACCGGCTGCCCCACGCAGGTCTCACCCAGCGGCGCCCCGGCGACCCGATCCAGAAGCCAGTCGATCTGCACCTGAAAGGTGGCGCGGACAGCGGCGCTGTGTTCGAGGCCGGCGCAGGTGAAGGCCTCGACGGGGGCGCCCTCCTCGCACAGCCGGTCTGCGGCGGGGCCCTGGACCTCGGTGAGCGCGATCGTGTCGGATTCGGCGAAGATGAGCAGTCGGGGCACGATGGGGTTGGCCGGCCAGGCGGTGTAGCCGACGCTGCTCTCGGCCAGCAGGCATCCCCAGACCCCCCAGCCGGCGGGATCGGGGCTGGCGGCCTGGGCCAGCCAGTCGTCGGTGTAGAGCTGCTCCACCGCGGTGATGTCGGGGGGCACCACCCCATCGGGGCACTCGGTCGCCATGGTCTGCTCCAAGCGGCTCAGGATCTCGGGCTGCAGGACCTCGCCGAGGTCGAGCTCGAGCCCATGCCAGGTGTTGGCCGAGGCCAGCGCGAAGCCCGCGCCGATGGAGGCCACGCTGAGCTCCTGGCTGCCGACGTGCGCCCAGCCGACGAGATCGAGGGGAGGCACCGAGAGGACCGCGCCAGCGAAGGGCCGCTCGGGCAGGTAGAGCGGACCGGCCCGCAGCGCCCACTCGCCGGCGGCGCCGCCTTGGGAGGCACCCACCAGGAGGGTCTGTTCACCCAGCGACTCTCCCTCGTCGGCGGCGAGGCCCTGGAGCGCCCGCAGGCTGTCCAGGCTGGCCAGGGCGGTGGGCTCGGCCACGAGGTAGGGGTGCGGGGCGGCCGCCTCCTCCCCAAAGCCGTTCTGGCCGAGGTAATCGGGGGCAGCGACCGCAAAGCCCATCCCGGCGAGGGCCAGGGGGACGGCGGCCCAGGTGAGGTCGCGCCCCGACGGCGCACAGAAGTCCTCAAAGCCGGTGGTGGGGTGCAGGTAGAGCAGCACCGGCAGGGGGCCGGTGGCGCCATCGGGCAGGGTGAGGATGGCGGTGGCTTCGGCCTCCTCGCCGCGGTCCTGGGTGCGGTAGCGCGCCCGGAAGGCGCGGACCCCATGCTGCACCACGCTGGTGTCGGAGACGCCGGCCACCGTCATCAGCCCGCGCAGTCCGGCGGCGTCGAGCGACCACTCGGGCGCCGCTTCGAGGTCGATCAGCGCGCCCATCTCGGCGGTCGGCAACGGATCATAGGGGGCGGCCCCGCAGGCGGAGGCCGGGAGCGCAGGCCGGGAGGGCTCGGGTTCGATGGGGGCGGCGCTCTTGGCGCCGCAGGCGAGCAGGAAGATGGGAAATACGCGCATCATTCACCGATTGGCCTCCGGTTCTAACCGACCGGCCCACGGGTAGCGCCGAGCGGGGTGCGGCGGGGTAAGGTCTGGGTGGAGCCGGCCGATGGGGCTGCTCCCCCCTTGGCGTCGCTCCCGCGTGGCAGATCCCGATGAAGATGCGTCTCTACAACCCGCTCGATCTCGACGGCTGCCTCGCGGTCTTCGCCTCCAACCTCGCACCCTATGTGTCGGCCCAGGAGATGACCGACTTCTGGCGCTTCTTGCGCGAGCAGGCCAACATCGACTGCCCCTACCTCGTCGCCGAAGAAGAGGGCCAGATCCTGGCCTGCGGCGGGCTGCACCTGGATCTCGATCGGGGGGTCGCCACCCTTTGCTGGGGCCTGGTTCACCGGGAGCACCACCGCAAGAAGCTCGGCACGGTCATGCTCGTGGAGCGGCTCAACTGGGCGGCCTCGAGCCCGGCCTTGACCAAGGTGGAGATGAACACCAGCCAACACACGGTGGCCTTCTTCCAGCGCTTTGGCTTTGTGCCTTTGCGGCGGATCGCCGGCGGCTATGGCGGGGGCCTCGATCGAATCGACCTGGACCTGACCCTGCGGCCCGAGGTCCGGCGCCTCTTCGGGCCGCCGGCCTTTGAGGGCATCCTGCCGGTGCGCGACTGGATGGGCCTGCGCCTTGTCGCCTTTGGCCCTTCGGAGGGCGAGGACTTCTCGCGGATGTGTGCCTCCCTGTCGCGTGAACAGAGTGACGGCATCCCCGTCTCGGGAGATCGGGCCCGGCGACAGCTCCCCTGGATGGCAGGCTCTGCCGGGCTGATCAGCGCCCTGTACCTGGAGTTGGGGCCGCGGCGGGTGGGCTATGTGCTGCTCGGTGCCCGCTTCTCCCACGAGTTGGGTGGACGGTGCCTGGCGATTGAGTCGATCTACGTCGAGCCCGGCCAGCGGCGCGCCGGCCTGTGCGGCCAGGCCCTGGCCCTCGTGCAGCGGTGGGCGGGAGATCGCGGCTTTTTGGCGATGTCGCTCACGGTGGGCGGGCCCAATGGTGCTGCGGCTTCGGTCTTCGCCAAGGCGGGCTTTGAGCGCCTCGATCAGGGCCTGATGGTCAAGCGTCTCCCTCCGCCCGCGCCCGTGGGCAAGCCCCCTCCCCGGAGGCCCTGATGGCCGGTCTGTTTTCGCGCCTCGCCAACCTCGCCCGCGGCACCCTGTTGCGCGCCCGGCAGCCAGACGATCCCCTCGCCGCGGCGCTGCTGCGCGCCGACCTGGCCGATCCGGCGATGACACCGACGCCGTCTCCATCCTCGCCTGTTCCTGAGCCGACAGCGCCCGACCTGGGCCCCGGTCCGCCGCCCCGCGACCCAGGCGGCTTCGCCCGGCGGACCTTGTAGCCGCGAACAAGGCCATTCCTGTCCCGGATCGGCTTGACTCGAAGGAGACTGTTCGTTATCGCCAGTCAGTCCTTCGCTGGAGGCAGAAGCCTCATGGGTCCCAACTCCCTGTCCTCGATGCCGCCGGTCCTCTGGCTGCGGGCGCTGGCCTGCGTTTTCGTCGGGGGCTGGCTGGTTGGCATGCCGCTGGCCCGTCAGGTCTTCGAGGTGGAGTCGGACTACCTGCACCGGTGGGTGATGTTCACCGGCTTTGGGCTCGACATCTGTGAGGTCCGCTTCTCCACCCGCGGCGCAGCCGGAGAGAAGGAGCGGGTCGACCGCTTCGCCGTGCTCGCCGACAGCGGCCTGAGCTCCAAGCAGGTCCAGTTCGTCCGATCGAGGGCCGAGGCTCGCGGGCTCGGCAGGCGCCTCTGCTCCAAGATGGGCAGCCACGCTGATCTGCGCCTCTTCGCTCGCTGTGCGACCCGCGAGGGGTGGTGGGTGGTGTCCAAGCCCGATCGCAACCTCTGCGCCTCCGGGCAGGGTGAACCGTGAACGGTTTTACCGTGCGGGTCGCCGCGGCGCTGTCCGAAGCGCAGAGCACCCGCCCAGCGGCGCTGCTCCGCATGGGGCTCTGCGCCTTGCTTTGGGCTCGCTTCGGCTCCGAGCTGATCCTCTCTTCCCGCCTTGGCGGCGCGCACCCCTTGCTGAGCCTCAGCTTCTTCGCCGCCACGTCGCTGTCCTTTCTGGGGGTGGCCAGCCGCTGGACCAGCGCCTGGGTCGCGGGCAACGCCCTGTTTTTGTACTATGGCCTTGGCCAGATGGAGAAGCACGAGCCGTATCAGCATCACCATGTGGCGGCCCTGGCCTTTGGGGCCGTCTGTGTCGCATCACTGCCCACTGGGGGCTCCTGGTCAGTGGACCGGGCCCTCGCGGTGGCCCGGGCGCGGCGACAGGGGGTGGCGCCGCCGCCAGAGGTCGGGCCCACCTGGGGGCGCTACCTGCTGATGGTGCACATCCTCGCCATCTACGGTTGGGGCACCTTCGCCAAGCTCACGCCGGCCTATATGAACGGAACCCGCTTCACCCACTATGCGATGAGCCTCTACATCGGGTCGGACATTCCCAAGATTCCGGGCTTCTCTCTGTTGATGGTGGCCCTGGCCTGGGGCGGCATCCTGGTCGAGCCGATGATCGGCCTGGGCCTGCTCTTTCCGCGAACGCGGCTGTGGGCCTTTGGTCTCGGCCTCTTCTTTCACGCCACCATCTACTGGACGATGCCGGTCGCCACCTTTTCGATGACCATGTGGCTCTTCTACCTCGCCTTTTTTCCGCCCGACGCGCTGATGGCCCATCTGGCCCGCTGGAGCGGCGACGCGCCGCCCGCGCGCTAAAAGCCGCCCGTCATCCAGCTCAGGACGTTGGCAACCGGGCCCCGGGGGAGCAGGGGCGCGTCGTTCACCACCAGCAGCACGCAGGGCTCACCGGCGTCGATGCGCAGCTCGTGCTCGACGGTGCCATCGTTGTCGGCGAGGTCACCCCGCTCAAAGGAGCCGGTGGCGTCGGTGTAGCCGCCGGCCAGCACCAGGTTGAGCTCGCGGCCGGCGTGGCTGTGGCGGGGCACCCGAAAGCCGGCCCGCATTCGGGCCAGTCGCACAGGCCGATCGCCGTGCTGCAGCGGCAGATCGAGGTTCCAGGCGAGGCCGGGCACCAGCGTGCGCCAGCGCGCGTCGGGCAGGGGGCCGACGAGGCTGCGCAGGGGTTGGGGGAGCCAGTCCGGCCCGGCCGGCGGCGCCGGGGGGCCAACCTCGACGGGCGCGTCCAGTCGGGAGAGGAATGCGTCGAGGCCCTGTTCGGGGGCGCCCTGGGCCGGAAGGGCGTTGAGGGCGGCGCCGCCGACGGCGTCGAGCAGGCTCGCGACCCGCCGGCAGCGTGAACAGAGCGAGAGGTGGGTGGCGACCAGCAAGGAGACTG
This sequence comes from Alphaproteobacteria bacterium, assembly GCA_040376505.1. Classification (GTDB taxonomy): domain Bacteria; phylum Myxococcota_A; class UBA796; order UBA796; family UBA2385; genus JBEIQK01. The sequence continues at coordinate 4,886 of JBEIQK010000319.1, forward strand.
CGGCAGGGGAGGCGCCGCTGATGTGCTCCACCAGAAGGTCGTCGGTGGGGTGGTGACCGGGGTTCATGTTCCGGGCTCCTCAACCTGGAGGGCTCTGCGCAGGGCGGTCATGGCGAGGCGCACCCGGGACTTGACGGTACCCAGGGGCAGGTTTTGTGACTCAGCGAAGGCGCGCAGCGGCAGGTCGTGAACATAGGTGTGGTGAAGGATCTCGGCCTGCTCGGGCGGCAGAGCGGCCAGGGCCTGGGCGAGGCGACCGGCGAGGGGCCCCGTGGCGAGCTGTTCGTCGGCGGCCAAGGCCTGGGGGTCGACCAGGGTCTCGGTGGCCTCGGCGTCGTGGACAAAGGCGCGCTCGCGGCGCACCCGGTCGATGCGCCGGTTGCGGGCGATGGTGAAGATCCAGGTCGACGGGCTGGCGCGCTGCGGATCGTAGGAGCCGGCGAGGCGCCAGAGGGTGAGCATGACGTCTTGCACGAGCTCATCGCCCTGTGCCGAATCGGCCCCGGTGCTGGCGAAGAAGGCGCGCAGGCGCGGCGCGAACTGGCGGTACAGCTCGGCCATGGCGGCCCGGTCGCGTTGGGATCCAACGGCGACCAGCAAGTCGGCAGGGTTCGAAGGGTCCATCATGGCCGCAGGCTACCACGGACCTGGGCGGTCGTTCGGGATTGGGCATCACAGCTCCCACGTCCCGGGCTACGCGCGCCCGTGGGGCCTGGATCAGCCCGCGGCTTGACTTTTTATGGGACCTCCTGCCAGGTGAGGAGCGGGTCGCCGGGCGGGAGGTAGGCGGCGGCCTCGTCGTGGCCGAGATGCAGGTCGAGGAAGCCCACCGAGAGGGTGTTGATCAGCACATGGGCGACCTCGGGGGCCAGGAAGGGGGCCTCACAGTCTTCAAAGGTGGGCGCGAAGGCGCAGGCGTCGGAGAAGGTGTAGTGGCCGGCCCCTTCGATGACGCCGAGGTGGCGCGGCGTGGTCTGCAGCCGGTCGTACATCGGTCCGACCATCGAGTCGACGGGGGTGAGGTTGTCCTTGCTGCCGCCCAGCACCAGGGTGGGAACGGCGATGTCGCCGAGGCCGCCGTAGAGCGCCTCGAGGCCGGCCGGCGTCATCGAGATGGCCGCCCAGGCCCGGTCGTCGGCGAGGTCGAAGGTGTCGGGGTCACCGGCGGCGGCGAAGGCGGCGGCCACATCGCCGCAGAGCCAGCCTCCGCCCACGCTGTCGCAGTAGTCGGCGGTGGCTTGGCGCACCAGGGGCGCGCCGGCGAGGGCGAAGGTGGTGTAGCCGCCAAAGGAGTGGCCGGCGATGGCGAAGCCCTCGGCTTCGTCCACACAGCCAGAGAGCAGGCCGCCGGGGCCGGCGACCTCCCTGGCCAGGGCGTCGTAGGCGTCGGAGATGTCGTGGGGCCGGCGCACGACCAGCTCGGAGCGCGGCGTGCTGTTGTCGAAGAGGGTGTTGCCGGTGTGATCGGGGGCGGCGACGATCCAGCCGCGGCTGGCGAGGTGCTCGGCCAGGAAGATCGACTGAAAGCGAATCCCCGTGTTGCCGTGGCTGAACATCAAGACGGGGCGCACGGTTGAACAGTCGGGCTGTCCGCCTTCAAAGGCGGTGCCGGCCACGAGGTTGTCGTAGCGGTAGACGGTCTCGCTGGCCTCGGTGGCGGGAAACCAGACCTGCAGGGGCAGGGTGACGCCGCTGCGGCCGACCAGCGAAAGCTCTTCGGTGCCGACGAGGTGGGGGCCGCGCTCGGCGGGCGGGCGGTAGGGCTCGGCCTCGGCAGGGGTGTTGGTGTCCTCGCCTTTGGGGTCGGCGGCGCAGGCGAGCAGCAGCAGGGCGATCATGGGGCCTCCCATTCCGAGAAGAAGTCGATGCGGCGGCGGTCCATGCTGGCCGGCCGGGCGCGAGGGCGGGCCCACTCACGCAGGTCCTTGAGGTGGTCGTCCATCGTGACGGCGAGCGGGATCATCTCGCGGGCGGCGTCGAGCAGGTCGTCCTGCTCCAGCTCGCGACCGGCGGCGAAGGCGGCGTAGAGGGCGGCCACCACGAGCTGCTCCAGCTCGGCGCCCGAGAAGCGCTCGGTCTCTTCGACGATGCCGGTGAGATCGAAGCG